>NZ_JAUBSA010000099.1:0-16522 GCF_036702115.1 Microcoleus sp. LAD1_D5
CACGTTGTCAACGCCGAACGCGAGTCAAAGTCTTTTGAGGTAAGGGTTTTAGGCTTATTCAGCAAGCCCTATTTAGGTATAAGTTTCTGCTATTAATCTCAAATGCGATTCAATGAACGTGAAATACCGTATAAACACTGCCTTATCATGTCTGGAAAAATACAATAGGTAATTAATTGAATTTAATATAGCTCGATCGCCCAAATTTCCGCTACGCCGGTAAAAAAGTTAGTACCTTAAAAAGTCCAGATACAATCTATAGAAATTATAAAGAATCCTTCGTGAAAGCAGTGGCATTCAAGTTCCCCCTAGAAAAGGACAGGGCCGTTGCATTGTGGTGAAACCCCCCTCCACTCTACTTGCGGCCTAATAGCCCTCCCAGGGGTTAAAACCAAATCAAATATTAATAGGCAGTAGTCTTCACCTGACCGAACGCATCCAGGATACAAGCCCCCGGATTCATCGGTGGAGAAATAAAAAACCTGTATCCGATGAAACTTGCCCCCCGAATTTATCCGTGGGGTCAATGCTTCAATTCTTTAATCTAAAATCTAAAATCTAAAATCCATTGACTTTACCTAGATTCCGACAGGGGTTAAAACCCCTGTCGGAATGTAGCTTCCCGAGAAGGAAACAGCGTTATTTAAGATTAGTCGATCGCGTCTGCCGCTGTTTCTGCCACTCGTTGAGTTATGTCAATATCTCGATACACTTTCTAGCCAACCTTTTCCGAAGTATCTTCAGCGTTCTATCTTGCATCTCGCGCTGCATCATTGATATTTTCTTGGCCGCCGCTGGTACCATATCTCAGCGACTCAGTACCTTCTCCTGCTCTTTCTTTTGCTCCTGCAGTGGCTTCTTTAACAATATCTTTTGCTCCCTTCAAGCCTTCGCGAGTGTTTTCTTTAAGATTAGCAAAGCCTTGTTTGGTTTTGTCGCCAAAGTTATCAGCTTTGCTCTGAGCGGTGCGAGCATCCTCCTTCACCTTTTCCCCAATTTGGCCGAGTTTGTCAGGCGCGTCGTCCCCTACCCGCCGCACGTTTTCGCCTACATTGTTGCTAGATTTGGTATCGATGCGGTGCTGCGCTTGCTCTTTGAGAAGCTGAGCTTTTGCTTCTTCTGCTGTAAGCTTTTTGTTTCTGGGATCGACCTCGCTGTAGTCGTTCATGCCGCCTTTGAATTCGGACGTTACAGCCCCTGAAGGCACTTCTTCTCTAATTTGGTCGGCAGTTTTTCCTATCCTCGCATCAGCTTTTCCTGCCATCACATCAGTTTTTCCTGCCGTCACATCAGGGCGGCTGCAGGCCGTACTCACTAATACTAAAATGCCAGCCAGAAACACTGTTAAAATTTGTACAGCTCGAATTTTTTTCACAAATGCAGTTAGTCTCTTCATAAAAATGCTCCTTTCTATTGTGATATGCTCAAATGGCTTGTGGCTTTGTAGATGGCTACCCTTACCAAATTAGGCACTTAAACACTTTTTTTAGTATACGAATAGAAACCGCAGCTTTTCATCTATCCCAAGTTACATTCCTCAAGTTATAGCAGAAGGAAGAAGGAAGACGGAAGACGGAAGACGGAAGACGGAAGACGGAAGACGGAAGACGGAAGACGGAAGACGGAAGACGGAAGACGGAATGGACAATCTTCGCTCTTCTAGAAATTATTCAAAGTCGGCACAGCCTGCGCCGGACAAGGCAAAGTCGTTTCCCTCCATAGCTGTTTGGTTATCCCTGCGCGGACTATGTTGAAATGTATTGCATTTTCGGCTCAAAAAAAACCTTCTAGTCAGGAACTAGAAGGAAGGTGGTGTATGATCTCAAGTACAACAAGGTCTTTAATCGCAATTGTGGCGGCACATCCCGATCGCACACATCTGTCTAATGGCTGAAAGTATCTGTACAGTTGCTAAGGATTTTGAATCGCTGTTTTTAGACTCTTGCAGAATTCGCCGATCGCCTCTAAACCTTGTTCTGGAGTACCTTCTGCCAAGCGTTTGACAAAAGCACTGCCAACAATCGCAGCATCTGCACCCCATTCTTTCACTTGGCGAGCGTGTTCGGGTTTCGATATACCAAACCCGACGCCGATGGGTTTGTCGGTGACGGTGCGGAGTTCTTGCAGCAACTCTTTTGCTCGCGTTTCTAATCCTTCGCGCACTCCCGTAACCCCCGTAACGCTGACTAAGTAAATAAATCCTTGAGACTGACGAGCGATCGCCTCTATGCGACTTTTGGGGCTTGTCGGAGCAACTAATAATGTTAGTTCAATCCCTAATTTGTTGGCAGGTTGGATGAGACTGTCGGCTTCTTCTAAGGGCAAGTCGGGTACAACCAATCCCTGAACTCCGGCACTTTTGATTTGCTGCAAGAAGGTTTCTATACCTCGGTACAAAATCGGATTGTAGTATGTGAAGAGAATGATGGGCGATCGCAATTTCGGACTAACTTTCGCTACCATTTCCAGCACCGCATCTAACCGCGTCCCGCGCTGTAGAGCCCTTGTAGCAGCGGCTTGAATCACCGGCCCGTCAGCTAGTGGGTCAGAATAGGGAACGCCAAGCTCGATCGCATCTGCACCGTTATCATCCAAAATTTGCAGTGCTTTAGCCGTTGTCTCCAAATCGGGGTCGCCAGCAGTAATAAAAGGAATCAATGCACATTGGTTGCTTTTTCGCAACGTTTCAAAACAATTAGAAATAGTCATTAGGCAGTTGGCAGTTGGTTGTTGGCAGTTGGTTGTTGGCAGTTGGTTGTTGGCAGTTGGTTGTTGGCAGTTGGTTGTTGGCAGTTGGTATTAGCTAATAACACCTAATATCATGTCCGATCGATTAACCATAATATCCCGGTCGGGGCGGGTTTTTGAGATTGTCAATTATTGGCAGGTATTGTTGGTGAACCCGCCCTACAAAAATCGCGGTCGCTCGACCGGACATGATATAAACACTAACCATTGACAACTGACAACTAACCACTAACCACTGACAACTGACAACTGACAACTAACCACTGACTAATTATCTTTTTCCTGCTCAATTTCCGCTTGAAGTTTGGCTAATTCTTCGGGAGTGAGTTCATCCAGTTGCTTCTGCAAGACAGATTCTTTATAGTCTTGCAGTTGCTGGCTGTAGGTCATATTTTGAGTCAGTGCTCGAAATAAATAAGTCACCAGCCAGCCAATCAATCCGGCGACCAAAAATAACTGACTCCAAATCCCTGCATTCATGCTGTCGAGTCCGGCCAATTGCAGCAGCAAGTAGATAAACCCACCTGCTACAAAAAAGCCGATACTGATTCCAATTACGTCAATACGTCGCATTTAGGCTTCTATCTGCCGCCGTTTGGGCCGAAAATTCAAAAATGGAGCTAGGAGGAACATACCTGGGAAGAAGAAGAACATCAAGAAGTACATGAAGCCGCGCTCAAAAGAGGTAGCGACGTACCAGCGGCTGTTCAGGTAAGCGTAGGTGGCCGCGGGTACTACCAGGAGGTAGGCTCCTGCCAAGACGGCGTAAAGCAGTAAGGTAATATACATAGATTTGCTTTAGGGGAATAATAACACGGGTAAGTCGGTTGACACGCTCCGCTAGCTGGTTAACTATTGTACCGCTTGGGGAGATCCAGCGCGACTTTTGGGAATTTTTTGATTAGGGGTTGCGTAAATTGGGGTTTTGGCTGTAGAATAAAAGGCTGTTGCTGTTAGTGGCTCAAAACCACAGCAGCTTAACCAAAGGGGGGCGTGGCGGAATGGTAGACGCTACGGACTTAAAATCCGTTGACCCGAAACGGTCGTGTGGGTTCAAGTCCCTCCGCCCCCATAAAAATCCATCCTCTGTGGTTCAACGGTTTGAGATTTATTCTCCCAGCAAGAGCTCTGTTTTCCGCTCATCTTTCGCTCAGTTCCGCTCTTGAGAGTGGTCGAGTATTTCCAAAACCACCTCTATAGAACCCATTTGAGCTCTTTTGGGCGAGCGAATAAAATAGAAAAAAAGAGGTAAATTTGGCGTTGCTGAATACAGGTAGGAATTCAGATTTCCCAATTGCTATAAGCCTGCTTGAGGGTGAGTTTTGTAACTTCCGATAAAAGTTGATTCATACCGTGAATCAGCAACGCCCATTTTTCGTTCCCGCAGTTCATCAGTTTCGTATCCGAGTAATTGCAGTAATGTGGCGTCGACCATTACGATCGTACCATCGTCAGCAAACGAGAGGAATCCACAGGGTGACGTGTTGAGTAGCTCGTCTATCTGGTAGGTCCTGTTTGTCATACAAATCAGGTAGTATGAGGTACACTCAAATACTCCTTAATCATCTCGATCGTCTCTTGTGGATGACTCAGGTGCGGGCAATGTCCCCTAGCTTTCATCAGCCGTAGCGTACTTTTAGGTAGGTGGCGGTGGAGGTAATGCCCTACCTCGGTGGGAGCAATCACGTCATCAGCACATTGCAATATCAGTGAAGGTACTGATACCTTGGGTAAATCACTGCGATTGTCAGAGTAAAAAGTTACCTCGGCAAAGCGACTTGCAATCACCGGATCAGTGGAGCAAAAACTTGCCTCAAGTTCCTCACTTAACTCTGGACGATCCTGATTCTGCATCACCATTGGCGCCAGAAAGCTTGCCCAACCAATGTAATTTTTCTCCATGATATCGAGCAGATCCTCAATATCTTGGCGCTCAAACCCTCCGTAATAATTTGGTAAATCATTGATGTAGCAGGGTGAAGGTCCTACGAAAATCAGGCGATTAAAGTAATTAGGAGCTTGAATTGAGGACAGAAGACCGATCATACTGCTGACAGAATGACCGACAAAAACCACATCCGTCAACGCCAATTCTTCACAGATATCGAGGACATCCTGAACATAGCCATTGAGGTCGCTGTACCGTTCATAACTGTAGGCACTAAGATCAGACTGTCCCGAACCTACATAATCAAATAGGAGGATTTTGTAGTCATTCTCGAAGGCCAGTGTTACGAAACGCCACATATTTTGATCGCACCCAAATCCATGAGCAAAAATCATCGTCTGGGTGCCTTTTCCAAACACTTTTATATTATTGCGTAAGAAAATTTTTTTATTCATTTGATCTACCTGAGCATTAAATTGATTATAAGACTTTTGCGCGCTTTGATGAGGGTTGCTCATCCCCAATAGTGGTAGACAACCATTCACGATGTCGGATTAATTGAATTGTAACCTCAGCAATTACAGGCTTCCTCAACATATAATGCTGCCCGATTTCCTAGCCGCTCGCTTGTAACTATTGCAATTGCGCTGGGGTTTCAATTCCTTCGGCAATTGTGCTCACATTTAAGCCATGTGGGATTACAGCTATGGGCTGGGCAATTCCGCGAGCGATCGGATCGCTGGCTAAATCGCGGACAAATTAGCACTCAATTTTGAGCGACTTCACCGGAAAATTCTTCAGGTTGTTAAAAGCAGCATAGCCAGTCCCAAAATCCTCGATAAAAATCCCAATGCCACGCTTCGATCATTGGCTTAAAAGATTGTAGGTAATGTCAACATTAAGCATCATTGCCATTCCCGTAATCTATAGCTAGAGATATTTCGGTTTCATTTCGGTGCGCTCAACACTGCGATCGCTCTTAGCGATTAAAGTCGGTTAGGTGAGTTGACGTGCCGACCGATTCACTGCTATCTTAGGAAGAATTAGTTTTCCTCTTAACTACTGCTAATATTGCCCACAAGCTTGCTCTAAAATCAATTTGCTCTTCGGGCAAAATCAATCCTGTTTTTCGGCGATGGGAATACATCGATGGCGATGAATCCAACCTTGTTCAGGAGAATACCCTCCTACTAGGACTTTAACACCAGCCAGGCTACCTGTTTGCCAATCGAGCTGAGGTTGATCGTACAGCAAGTATTGGCTTTCCAAGCACAATTCAAGAGATTTGCGAGCGCCAGGGTATTGAATTTTGCCCAAGGTATTGTGGCTGTGTAAAAACTATAGGTATTGGGCCCGATTCCTTAAAGTAATATAGGGAAATATCTGCATTTTTGAGCAAGCTAGAGAAATTCATTTCATCTTGTGGATATAGGGAGACGCCAATAGTGGTGATGAGGTGTAAATAATGATTTTTGATAATAAAATTAGTTTTAATATTTTTGTAGAGGCAATCCCCCGTGGTTCCGCTAATCTAGGGGTAGTAGGGATAGGCACGACGCGGCACTAAGCTGCTAGGCCAGAAAGATTTTTTGTTATGTTCGAGAATCGGATATAGAGAGGATTTTATGATTTTTGAGAGGTCATTGAAATATACAATTTAGAGGGACAACAGTTTACGCCAAGATTTTTACCACAACCTATTTAGTCGGATTGCTATAGCAGAAAGCACTGATGCAGAAGGCAATAAAAGCTCATATTTCAGCAATTAAGAACCTCCCAAATATGGTCGCGGTTGCTATAAATCTTCACAAACTCCTCAAATTAAAAAAGTTGGGTTTCCTAGCTCAACCCAACCTACTTTTAAGGATCAATCACTGCTAACTCTCAAATATCCTCATCGTCTTGACCTTGCACACCCTGGAGAATCCGCGATAGCTCACTCTTCTCATTAATCGTAATCCGAGTCGGAGAACCGCTGATAATCCGTTCGTAACCACGGAACGAATCTTTAATTTGTGGGCCTCTTTCAGTAATTGTGTATTCCCGAATCCCTTTGTCGTGCCAGGAACCGCGCATCTTAAACACATTAATTGCCCGCGACATTTCTCCTCGAATCTCTACATACTGCAGCATAATAATCGTGTCAGTAATAGTAGAAATATGGGAGTCCGTAATCGAATTAGAACCCATGAACTGGTCGCTTGTATTCGTAAAAAAGCCGGTTATTTCTTCCTGCTTCGCAAAACCCGTCACTCCGATCACAAATTGCCTGAAAGCATTATTGCTGACACCCCTAGCTAAGGCCGACAGCGAGTCTATAGCAATTCGAGAAGGTTTGAACTCCGCAATTTCTGATTTAATAGTTTGCAAGTGGTCTTCCAAACCAGCAGATTCCGGGTAAGTACACAGCAGCTTTAGCAGTCCTTTCTGTTCCATTTCCTCAAAATCAATGCCCCAAGAATAAGCATTGCGGAACAACTGAGCCCGCGACTCTTCATAGGCAAACAGCAGCGCCCGATTGCCGTTCATACAAGCATTCTGCAAAAACTTGCTCACCAACAGCGTTTTGCCGGTTCCCGTTGCACCCGTAGCCAAAATAATCGAGTCTTTGAAGAAACCGCCACCGCACATTTCGTCGAGAGTTTTATCGCCCGAAGAAACCCGCACGTTAGAAGACTTTTGAGTTAATCGCATCGCCCCCAATGGGAAAATATTAATTCCGTCATTAGTCATAGTAAAAGGATATTCGCCCTTCATGTGAGTTGTACCGCGCAACTTCAAAATTTCCATTGTGCGGCGGCGGCGTTCCCCTTCCAAAACGTTGCGAACAATCACCACATTATCCGACACAAATTCTTCCACTCCAAACCGTGCCACCGGGCCGTATTCTTCCACCCGTTCCGTCGTCATAACTGTAGTTGCTCCTACTTGTTTGAGGCGCGCAACTAAGCGAAAAATTTCTCGGCGCACAACCGATGCAGCGTCATATTGCTGAAATACGGCTGTCACCGAATCTATAGAAACCCGCTTGGCTTTGTACTTGCGAATGGCGTACTGGATTCGCTCGATTAAGGCTGATAAATCAAAATTTCCTACGATATCTTGACCTTCTGGATCGGGGGAAGCGTCCAAAATAAATAGCTTGCCTTCATCGATTAACTGTGCCAGATCCCAACCGAAACTGCACGCATTTTTAATAATATCTGTCGGAGATTCTTCAAAAGTTACGAACACTCCAGCTTCGTCAAAATGGGTAATTCCATTATAGAGAAATTGTACGGCAAATAAAGTTTTTCCCGTTCCTGATGTCCCGCTGACTAGGGTGGTTCTGCCGAGCGGCATTCCGCCGTGACTGATGTCATCGAAACCCTCAATCATCGTGCGAATTTTTTCAACTCCTACAGTTCCCAATCCTTCTCGTTGAACCGTTTGACTAATTTCATTCATGTCGATTTTTGTCAACTCTCAGTATGCTTTAGTTGTCACTCATTAACCGCAGATCATGAGTCTTTGTACCCAGCTTTTAGTTTTGGCTCTTGCTCAATAACTAATGACGGCTGACTGCTGACTAATGACCCCGCCCAAAAACGAATACCGTGCCACGTACTCCGGTCGTGGAGAGATAAAAATTTTAGACTTTTTTTCAACATTCCAGATTCATCTGTGGAGTAAATCTACCATCGTTCGACGATCGCACGACTCGACGGCTCGACAGAGGACTCGCCGAACGTTTCACGCCAAAGTCTCAAATCTAAAATCGACTGACTGCCATCTGATTATCTTAGGAATTCAGGTCTTCTTCGCGAAGTTCTTCATAGAGCAAATCTAATCCTATCAGAACTTTCTCACGATCGGACAAATCGCCAATAATTTTTCGCACCGGCGGCGGCAGGATTTTGGCCAGGGTGGGGGTTGCCAATATTTTGTCCTCTTCTGCTAGCTGAGGATTTTTGAGAACGTCTATGACTTTCAGTGCGTAGACTCCTTGAAATTCTTGTTCGAGGATGTCCTTTAGGGTTTTCAAAGCTCGCACTGAGTTGGGAGTATTCCCCGCAACGTACAGCTTCAGAACATAGGTTTTCTTCAGAGGACTCATGAACTTTTTTAAATGTTGAGTATTAGTTGTCTGATGTTAGTTGTAGTTCTTATTTGTCTTAAATCCCCTGTTCTTTGTTATTTTATAATAATTTCAGCCTCCCGATGATCGCGCGGCAGTTTGTCTTGTCCTTTCTTCTTTGTTAAATTCTAACTTCTACCTTCTTCTTGCTTGAATTTTGCCCTGGGCCTTCTACCTTATAACCTGAGATGCTTCTTTCGGAATCGATCGTCGGTACATCTCGCACATATGAGCGATCGCGTCAATCAGAGTCAAGCGGTAATCGAGCAATATTTCCTCGCTGCGCCCTTCTATTTGTAGCTGTTTAGCAAACTCGTCCATCAATTCCATGTGAATTTCTACAATTTGAGTCACGGGAACATCAGCAAAAAAAGCTAAGTTTACAAATTCATCTATTTGATTGTTGACCGCAGTATCTTGAGAAAAATAATTCAAAACGATGTCGCGATAACTAGACTTGAGTTGCTCCAAAAACTTTTGCTTCTCAGGTGGCGACAGATTTTTCAAAAAAATCTGGGAATTTCTTTTATAATACACACCTAAGTATCCTAATCGCTCCCGTAATTTTTCCGCCAGCCGCCGCTGCTGCCGGCTTAGCAAACTTTGAGCCGTCAATTGAGCTGTCGCATCGCTCCTTGCGGATTGGTAATTGACAGGAATCGGAGTTGAAAGTTTCAGAAATTGTGCGATCGCCCGATCGATATTGGCAACTATTTCGCTTGATCGAGCGATTGCCAGTTGCACCTCAGCAGGGTGATAAAAAAAAGCACAGCTTTCGTCTTGACTCGTGTTGGCGGTACTGGTGCCAGCCTCAAAACCATCTGAATATGGTGCAACTGGCCTTTCATCCTCCCCTGGCTGGGACGAAAAAATCACAGCAGGCAAAAAGAGCGATCGTTCTTGCAGCTTGGCCAGAAGCGATCGCAGATCCCCATCCACCTCCAAAACTAAACAATCAAGGTGATAATTGTGCTTAAGGAACCCCAAAAACTCCACTGCCGACTTAATGTGCGTTAAAGCATAGCGTTCGCCCCTCAAAAGCTCGATCGCAGAGGCTGCGATTTCCTCGGAGCGGACAAAAATACCGATAGACAGTTGGGGAAGCAAAGCTGTAGGTGCACCACCTAAGTTGCCCGAAAGTGCTGGATCGCTCAGAGTTGATATCTCCTTTACAAAAAACTTAACATTTTAACAATCATCTCAATATTTATTTTAACCAATCTTAACCGCCAAATAAGTGATGAGCTTCTAGCACATAAAGAAGAAAAATGTACTTTTTTGTTTTTGTGTCAAGCACCCTGAGCGTGATTTCTGCAATTAAGCTTAAGCCTTAAAATAATTGCTAGTCGCCTCAAATTAGGTGTAGGCATCGAACTCCCAGGTCTCGGTGCAGATCCCGGGCATGATAGGGAACTGATATAAAACAAATAAGATACAGAAATCCGCAGCTACATTGAGCATCAAAAATATTACTGCTCTCGCGAGCAGACTATCAGGTTTGTTATGCCACTTACCACCCCCAGTCTCAAAAATTTTATCGAGCCAGTGCCGCTGTGCCTCCAAACGGGTGCGCTAGAATCGCTGCAGTCAATTTTCAGCTCCTGCAACTGCGATCGAGTCGCAGTAGTCAACGAACAGCTACAGCCGCTGGGATTAGTGTACCTCCGCAGCCTTTGGGCTTGGGGAGCCGATCGCACAAACGACGGGCAGCAACCTTTGTCAGAAAGCTCGATCGCGATCGAACCAGTCAGGGCATTACCCGCCGCTATGAGCGTCAGCGAATTCTGGGAGTACCTGCAAACAGAGGAACAGAACACCCCAGCCCGGCCAAACCGCCAAACCGCCGGCATTTCCTCAAACAGCCCGATCGCCCTGACAGATGGCAGCGGTCAATTTTTAGGAATGCTAGACAGCCTGAGCCTGCTGCAATTCGCCGCACTCAACAGCAGCTCGCTCTGCAGCCTCACAGAGGAGGCAACAGCCGTCAAAGAAATCGAATTAATGCCCGTTTCCGAAGCTATCGCCACCGCCCTAGACGCTCAAGTGCGCTTTCTAGAAGCAGGATTGAAACCCTCAGAAAACCTGAACTCCCTAGTCCAACTGCTGGAAAAACTGCCCCTGCCCCTGAGATTGCAAACCCCCACCGCACAAATAGTCAGCCAAAACGCAGCGTGGCGGATTTTGCTGGGAGAAGGCCCCGTACCAATTCCAGAACCAGCAGCAAATTTGGGTAAACACTCGCCCCGCAAACCAAGCCATTTAACAAGCGAATACAAGAGCGTGCAGTTAGAGGGCATCACCAAAGAGTGCATGAGCCTAGTAGGAGCAAGTATATCGGGCGATCGCGATTCAACAGCAGCCACCAGTTGCCCGCTGCCCTTGTACGCCGCCGCCTCCCCCTCAACCTTAACCGCTCCAGCTTGGTGTCCCACCGCCGGCAAACCAGACACCTACATTTGCGAGTGCCCCGTACAAAAAGGCCAAGAACGGATCTGGCAATTTGTCAAACAACCGCTCTCAGACCAGCTAATTTTAGTAATGGGACAAGATGTCACCGAAGAACATTTAGTCGCCAAAGAACTAGCAGCGAAAAACGCAGATTTAATCCACCTCAACCGACTCAAAGACGAATTTTTATCCTGCATCAGCCACGAACTAAAAACCCCGCTCACCGCCGTCCTCGGTTTGTCCAGCCTCCTCAAAGATAAATTGATCGGAGAACTCAACGATCGCCAAACACGCTACGCCAAACTAATCCATAAAAGCGGGCGGCATTTGATGACAATAGTTAACGATATATTAGACTTAACCCGGATGGAAACCGGGCAGCTAGAACTACTTCCCGAAGCAGTCGAAATAGCATCAACCTGCCAAAGAGCCTTTGAACAAGCAAAACAACTGCAACAGCAAGAAGAAAAAAACCCTGCCGGTCCGAGCAAAACGGACGGTACAGCAAACGCAGAACCCTCCGCCCAAATAGAATTTACACTCGAAATAGAACCGGAACTGAGCCACTTAATTGCCGACGAACTGCGACTGCGGCAAATGCTGGTTAACCTCCTTTCCAACGCCCTAAAATTCACCGAACTCGGTGGCAAAATCGGATTGAAAGTAAATGTTTGGGAAGGCTGGATCGCATTCAAAGTTTGGGACACTGGCATCGGCATCCCCGCCGACAAACAGCACCTAATCTTTCAGAAATTCCAACAGCTAGAAAGCCCCCTCACCCGCCGCTTTCAAGGAACCGGACTAGGACTGGTACTGACTCAACGCCTAGCTCGGCTCCACGGTGGGGACGTTTCGTTTATTTCCTCAGAAAATCAAGGCTCTCAATTTACCCTGTTGCTGCCGCCAAATCCTCCGGCAAACTGCAGAGAAGAATCCCCAGTACCTGGAACCGCCGAGGAAGAATTATTAAAATCCCCATATCCGACTCCGATCGCCAATTCTCGCTCTCGTTTAGTATTAATAGTCGAAGCAGTTCCCAAATATATCGAAGATTTAACCAACGTCCTTTCGGGTTTGGGCTACCAAGTAATAGTCGCCCGTTCCGGTACCGAAGCACTCGAAAAAGCCCGCAGGTTTAGTCCCGAAGCGATTTTCCTCAACCCGCTGCTGCCACTGCTGTCGGGTTGGGACGTGCTGACGCTGCTCAAGAGTGACCCGGATACCCGATCGATTCCGGCGATCGTCACGGCCACCAGAGGTGAAAAAGAACGGGCCAGTGTCAACAGAGCCGAAGGCTTTTTGAGCTTGCCGATCGAAGAATCCGCTTTGCGGCGACTGCTGGCGGACTCGATTGGCGACACTAATGCCAGTACCGCCAAGGTGAGGAGTTCTTTAACTGTATTGTGGCTCAGCCCGCAAAACAGTTCGTCTCAAGGTTCCGCTTTACTGCTCAACCCCAACTACTGCCGGGTTTTAGAAGCAGACGACCTCGGCCAAGCAGAACTCGTGGCCAGAATTTGGCGCCCCGACGCGATCGTCTTGGATGGTACAAGTCAACTGCAAAACCCCTTAGCTTTTATCGAACAGTTAAGTCGGTCTCGAAATTTGGGTTCTCTCCCGTTGGTGACTTTAGACCATCCAACTACGCAACTGGCAAATCAAGTCAAAGGATTGTCGGTATTTCCCTGTTTAGCCACTAGCAGTCCCGACGACAGTGAAACTTCACCAACCGGGTTGGTGCCAAGTGCTTTGTGGCAAGTAATTCAAGTTGCTGCGGGCATGAGTTGGAAGCCCAGCATTTTATTTGCCGACATTTCGACTTTACCCGATTTGCACCGAACTTCTGGGGGGAACCCGACGGAAGAATTGGAACATGGCGATCGAACGACAAATGCCGAGATTCCCCTCCCCCATTCCCAGTTTTCTACTCCCAACTTTCAAGCTTTGATCCAGTACGTCCACACCGCAGGATTTCGAGGGTCGATCGCTCCCTGCTGGACAGAAGTTTTGCAGCAGTTGCAATATCAAAGCGTTGACTTAGTTTTGCTGTGCTTGGGAGATGCGCCTTCAGAATCAACCGCTATGCTGCAGGCCCTATCGAACCTGCGGCAAATGGCAGTAAAACTGCCAATTTTAGTCTGGGATTATCGGTCTGCTGTAAATTCGGAATCCGAGGCGATCGACTTTCTGCTGCAAGAAGTATCTGCCAAAATTTTGCCTTCTTCCCTATCTGCAGCACAATTATTAGACAAAATTCAACAGACTTTATTGACTCATTCAAGTTCCTGAGAAGGAAGAATTTACCAGGTTAGTAGTGAGGAATTTACTCCTCTCTAACCAGTAAAAACAAACTATTATTTATGAGGAAAAACAGAAAGTTGTCACTCTTTAACTGACAAGCGCGAAGAGTTATTTATTAACTCATTCAAGTTGATAATAACTCATAATTTTGCCTATTTGTAGTGAGACCTTCAGTCGTGTCTAAAACACTGAAGAAAAACTGCTATCCTGAGTGTAAACATAATTCGAGAAGTATTTAAATGAAAACCCAGAAGTGTTGCGAGTCAAGAAGCAATATCAAAACTCAAAAATATGAGTTATTATAGGCGATCGAGAAACACTTATATTTTTTTCTGGGGCTGTACAGTGCCTAATCGCATTCCTTTAATATCTCTGCTACTCGCACTCGGTTTGGGGGCAATGCCCGAGCCTGCTGCCTGTCAGGCCCTCCTGCCTTACACCCTGCAAATCGACTCGGCCCAACTCGAACAAACGGCCTTGAGCCTTGCAGAAGAAGCCGTCCAGCTAGCCAGACTCCAGCAGTACGAACTCGCCGTACCCAGAGCCGAACTCGCCACACAGTTAGCCCCCAAGAATGCTCAAACTTGGACTTTGTTAGGCAGCTTGTACCTTCAAGTCGAGCAGTTTGACAAAGGTATTGAAGCTTTGGGGCAAGCTCAATCTCTGTCGCCAGAAAATCCCTCAATTAAATTTGTCTTGGGAGAAGCTCACTTTCGGAAAGCGAACTACGAGAAAGCAGTCGAATATTTGCAAGCAGGATTGAAACTAAAACCAGACACTCCAGGTGCATTATTTGATTTAGGGAATGCTTTTTATAAGCTGAAGCGGTTTGATCAGGCGATCGCCCAATACGAAAAAGCTTTTGCTTTAGAAAAAAACCTGTGGCCGGCTATTAACAATATCGGATTAGTCAAATACGAAATGGGAGATATTGATAGCGCCATCAAACGCTGGGAACAGGCGATCGTGATCGACGACAAAGCAGCCGAAGCAATGCTAGCTCTAGCAGTAGCATTGTACACCAAAGGTGACAAAGAAAAAGGCTTAGCGATGGGAGAAGCAGCTCTGAAACTCGACAAACGCTATGCTACCGTAGAATATCTCAAAGAAAACCTCTGGGGCGATCGTCTGATTGCAGATACCCAAAAGTTGCTAGCCACTCCTGAAATGAAAGCAGCACTGGCTAAAATTCAAGACGCCCCACCCCCTCCCCAAATGTCGCCTTAATTGTAGTTAAGTTGGCAGTGAGGACTTCAGTCCTCAAAGCCTTTTTTAACTGAGAACCAACTATCTTATTCAGGACTAAGACCAAAAAATAGTTGAATGCGCTAGGTGTAGGGGTAAGGTGCGCGCACAGCGCACCCTACAGATTGAGTTGGTGCGTAAGTTCTATTATTGTCGCGAAGAAGTCGCTGTCTTCAATTCTCCAATCTAAAATCTAAAATCTAAAATCTAAAATCGCATGACCCCCCTAAGCTGGACAGAATTAGAAGCCCTCACAGACTTTGAAGTCGATCGCGTCAACGGGCCAACCAACGCCCAAGCCTGCTTGCGCCTCTTTGGTAAAACCGAATCCGATGTGCGAGTCACTCTGTACCGCGATAACCATGCTTGGTGTCCCTACTGCCAAAAAATCTGGCTGTGGCTGGAAGAAAAACAAATCCCCTACCGTATTGACAAAGTTACTATGTTCTGCTACGGGGAAAAGGAAAGCTGGTACAAGCGCAAAGTGCCATCGGGAATGCTACCGGCGATCGAACTAGACGGCCGCATCATCACCGAAAGCGATGATATCTTAATCGCCCTCGAACGAGTCTATGGCCCCTTGGGTTTGGGCATGGAAAACCCGGCAGTAATACCCATGCGGCGGTTAGAGCGACTGCTATTTAGAGCCTGGTGCTCTTGGCTGTGCTATCCAGCAAGTTCAGCCAAAGTAGAACAACACAACCGCAACCAATTTATCAGCGTCGTCACCCAGGTAGAAGCAGCCCTGGCTAGCACTCCGGGGCCTTATTTCCTCGATGAATTTGGCACAGCGGATGTGATCTTTACGCCCTACGTCGAACGGATGAATGCCAGTCTTTACTACTACAAAGGCTACTCGATGCGGGAAGAAAACCCGCGCTTTGCTGACTGGTTTGCGGCGATGGAAACCCGCCCTACCTATCGCGGCACTCAGAGCGATTTTCACACCCACGTCCACGATTTACCGCCTCAGATGGGCGGGTGTTATGAAAACGGCGAACCTCAGATGCTACTCAATAAAGCCCGCGTGGATAATGGGCCTTGGGCTGGACTGCCGGATGTGATGTATCCAGAACCGGAAACCTCCCGCGCTGAAGCACTTCATCGCGTCATTAAGCACCAGCGCAACATCGTTCGAGTCAATCCTGCTGATGACAAGTTATTCGATGAGGCTTTGCGTTGTGCTTTAACTTTGATGATGACTGGCGAAGTTTGTACGCCGCCGGCTGGTTCTGATGCGGCTTTGCGGTATTTGCGCGATCGGGTGAATGTGCCCCGCGATATGTCCATCTACGCGGCCAAGCGATTGAGGGAAGCGTTGGAGGAAACGGCGGCTTTGGTAGGTGATGGTCAAGGTTCTCCGATTCTGCTGAAGAATCGGCGAGATCAAGATCCGGCTAATTTTGTGTAGGGGGCGATCGGAATCAGAGGGAATCGGCGTTGCTGCTGCTCTACTTCATCAGCTTGCTATCTGCTGGATTAATGAAACTAAAGGTTGATGTGATTGTTAATCCGGTTCTGTTTGAAGAGGAGGATACTGGGCTGGTGGAGTTGGCGATCGTCGCGTCGCGCCGGAGGATGAGGATAAATACCCCTTCGTCCGTCCCAGTAGTGCTCCGGCGGATGTGATGGACAGACCGGGGAGGATTATTACAGAATGGGAAAATATGGACTTCGATGAGCAAATTCAGGCTGACCCTACATAGGGCTTGCTGAATAAGCCTAAAACCCTTACCTCAAAAGACTTTGACTCGCGTTCGGCGTTGACAACGTGT
>NZ_JAUBSA010000100.1:0-16241 GCF_036702115.1 Microcoleus sp. LAD1_D5
TATTGCCGAGGAGAACTCGAATTCACTCATCTTTCTAAATGCTGTTTTCTCACTTTTTCAGCAAGCCCTAATTAAAAACCCGGTTTCTCCGAGAAACCGGGTTTTTAATCAACAGTGTTTATCCGTTTGTAGAGTGCATTAATGGCTTAATGCGAATTCGGGCAATTTCGGCTCAGATGAACCATCGGGTACTACCTTAACCTGACCGTTTTCATCCACATCAACGATCGCCTTTTGGCCGTCTTTCAGCTTCCCAGACAGCATTTCCTCAGCCAGTACATCTTCCAACAACCGCATGATTGCGCGGCGCAAAGGTCGAGCACCGTAGCTGGGATTGTAGCCTTCTGTAACTAACAAGTCCTTGAACCGGTCTGTCACCGACAAAGTAATACCCTGTTCGGTTAAGCGGCTGAAGACTTGCTGCAACATAATGTCCGCAATCTGCTTCACTTCTTCCCTGTTCAACTGGCGGAAGACGATAATCTCATCCAAGCGGTTGATAAATTCGGGACGGAAAAACTGTTTCAGTTCTTCGTTTACCAAACTGCGAACGCGGTTGTACTGAACGTCTGTGGCACTGTCAGCAAACTCGAAACCGAGACCGCCGCCACCTTTTTCAATCACTCGCGAACCGATGTTTGAGGTCATGATCAGTAGTGTATTCTTAAAGTCTACTGTCCGACCTTTAGCATCAGTTAAGCGGCCGTCTTCCAAGATTTGCAGCATCATGTTGAAGACATCAGGGTGAGCTTTTTCGATTTCGTCGAACAAGATGACTGTGTAAGGACGGCGCCGGACTGCTTCTGTTAGTTGACCACCTTCATCGTACCCAACGTAACCCGGAGGCGAACCGATGAGTTTGGAAACCGTGTGGCGTTCCATGAATTCGGACATATCTAACCGAATCATGGCTTCTTCGGAACCGAAGAAATAAGTTGCTAGGGCTTTTGTAAGTTCGGTTTTGCCGACGCCTGTGGGGCCGGAAAAGATGAAACTGGCGATCGGGCGATTGGGATTTTTCAAGCCTACCCGCGCGCGGCGGATAGCGCGAGAAACTGCGCTGACAGCTTCTTCTTGACCAATCAAACGCTGGTGCAAAGTATCTTCCATGTGCAGCAGCAATTCCGATTCGGATTCTGTCAGCTTGCTGACTGGTACTCCCGTCCAATTAGCCACGATGTGGGCGATGTCTTCTTCGGTGACGATGGGAGAAGTTTTGACTTGGCTTTTGTTGATCGTAGCTGCGGCGATTTCGGCTTCAATTTCTAATTCGCGATCGCGCAATTTTCCAGCTTTGTCGAAGTCTTGCTCGCGCACTGCTGCATCTTTTTCTTTTGTTACTGCAGGCAGTTGCTTTTTGAGTTCTTTAACTTCGGGCGGGGTTTGTGAATTCATCACGCGGACGCGGGAACCTGCTTCGTCAATTAAGTCGATCGCCTTGTCTGGCAAAAACCGATCGTTAATGTATCTGTCTGACAGTGTAGCGGCTGCTTCTAAAGCTGCGTCGGAAATTGTCAGTCTGTGATGCTGTTCATAAGCCGATCGCAACCCGTACAATATTTCTATTGTTTCAGCCACGCTTGGTTCACCGACTTTGATCGGTTGGAAGCGGCGTTCTAAGGCAGCGTCGCGCTCGATGTGCTTGCGATATTCGTCCAAGGTAGTTGCGCCGACACACTGCAATTCGCCTCTAGCAAGGGCGGGTTTGAGCATATTGGAGGCGTCCATGCTACCTTGAATTGCGCCTGCACCGACTAAGGTGTGAATTTCATCAATTACCAGAATGATGTTGCCGGCAGCACGAATTTCGGCCATGATTTTCGTCAGCCGTTCTTCAAATTCGCCTCGGAACTTTGTACCAGCAATCAGCGAACCCATATCGAGGCTGATTACTTGTTTGTCTTCTAAAATTTCCGGGACGTTTCTGTTAACAATTCGCTGGGCTAAGCCTTCGGCGAGGGCTGTTTTGCCGACTCCCGGTTCGCCTACTAACACTGGATTGTTCTTCGTGCGGCGGCCGAGCACTTGGATCACGCGCTCGATTTCATTTTCGCGGCCCACTACGGGATCGAGTTTGCCGGCTGCGGCTAACTTGGTCAGGTTTGTGCCAAATTCTTCTAAAGTCGGGATTTTGCGATCGCCGCTATCTCCTCTGCCTCCGGGTACCGCCGCGACTTCTCCCACGGCACGAATTACCTGGGTGCGGACTCTCTGGCGATCGATCCCCAAGTTTTGCAGCACCTTCGCCGCCACCCCTTCATCGTCCTGAATCAGCCCTAGCAGGATGTGCTCGGTGCCGATGTAATTGTGGCCTAACTGCCGCGCTTCGTTAAGCGCCGTCTCAAAAATGCGCTTAACGCGGGGCGTAAAAGGAATTTCTGGCGGGAGGAACCCAGAACCTCTACCGATGATATTTTCGATTTCATTGCGCGCCTCTTTCAAGTTGAGGCCCATATCCAGTAATACTTTTGCAGCGATGCCAGTGCCTTCGCCGACGAGTCCCAGAAGAATTTGCTCGGTGCCTACAAAATTGTGACCGAGGCGCCGCGCTTCCTCTTGGGCTAGCATGATTGCTTTAATGGCTTGTTCTGTAAAGCGTTCAAACATATTTTTTCTATCCTACTGTCTTGGCGAGGGCTGTATCGCTGCTGGTGAGGAGCGATTTGGAACATTACACAAATTATAGATGTAAATTTTTGTGTATTTCCTTCTCTAACAATGTATCTTGCTAAGGGAGGAGGGACAGTGGGGAGACCCGAATAGTAGGGGTGTGGTTGCCGTCAATAATCATGCTATCTGCTGTGCCTCAATCTACTTTCCCACGGCCACCCTGTCAAGCATTCTCTCAAAGAAAGCAAGCGAAACTGCTTCGAGTACGAGCGAGAAATGCTTTTGTTTGCAATGACGCGCTGCGATGCAGAGTATTTCGCCCCAAAGCAATTTTATTTTAACAGGTTAAAGGTATTGTGGGATCTCCGGCTCGCAATGGCAAAATTGGCGGCGTTTTTCAGTTGCTATTATTTACATACTTGCCGGAGAAATTACCCGGAGTTGAGCCGACAGTTTTTTTGTGCTTTTGGGTTTTTTAAGCCTGACAATTTTATCCTCTTTTAAAGCAAATTTATGGTGCGTGACTGCGAATAGATTCGAGCAGGTGCACAAGGTTTCAATCGTCACCCACCATAACTCGATATACCCAACGTAGGGTGCGTGACTTTAAATAGATTCGAGCAAGTGCAGAATGCCTAAATAGTCACGCACCATAACTCTATCTGCACCTGTGGCTCGCATACTTGCCGGAGAAATCAGGAAACCTTGTGAAATGTACTTTTTTTGTACTTTGGCATTTTTAATTATTACAACTTGCTACTTTTAAAGCCACCGTGAAAGCAACTGTTCAATTACTTCCACAAAGCCGATCGCAATTTGAATCAACGGCCAACCCACAAAACAAATTAACACCGCCCAGCGAGTTTTAATATCCAAACCTTGGCGAACCGCCACAATTACAGCTAGCAAACTCCACACAGCTAATATGCGCTCTATTCCTTCTCCCAGCAAGGGAATTAAGGTTAAGAAATTCAGCGCTTGGGGGGCGTAGGCAAAGCCGATCGGAACCAACAACTCCCTATAAGTTACGTGACCCGGTTTCAGCCACTCCCCGATTTTAAAGATAGTGAAAGTCCAAAAATAATAACCCCCCGCGACGGCCAAACCCTCTATCAAAAGTCCTAGAAATAATACTGATAGCTCAGTTCGGTTGATTAACAAGATGACAGCACTGCCTAACACGCGGGACAGCGCAGCTAAAATTACAATTGTTAAAGCTATTCGCTTAGTTCGGCCAGTGTAGGGAGTTTTTTCGTAAAAATTGCCGTTCAAAGAAAGTGCGTTCCAAAGCGTTGCGCCCAAACCTGCAATTGAATCTTCTCCCTTCACGTTAAACTCCTGCTCCTCAAGATAGTTGACAACTTTTACAAAATAAGCTCTAATACAGCAGAATCACCGAACTATTTCTACGTAATTAGCTAATTAATTGGCATTCTACCAGATTTTATTAAATGCTAAGATTGATTTTACGGATACTTGCGTGGCTGCGGGGGCGAAGTTTAAATTTGTTGCTCATCGCAGGTGTAATCCTAATAATTTGGGGAATTCTTTCGCCGGTGGGGACTGTTATATGGTGGCTGAATCAAAGTGCCGAAACGTTTGGTATTAAGAAAAATCCGCCGGAGATATTGCCCTCTAACAAGGGCAATCTAGAAGCGCGTAAGTCTTCGCCACTCAATTGTTATATCATCTTTTTAACGGGAGTTGGCGATTTTTCGGGGGACGAATTAACCCCGGGCGAAGAGTTGTTTCTCAAGCGTTTAGTTAAAAGTCACCCGCAGTGCGTAGCAGTGGGCGATGTTTTTCCTTACTCAGCGTCTAACAAAAGTTTAGGAGGAGAGCGATGGCTAGCTCCTTTTTGGCGGTTTGCAGAACAGGCAAAAAAAGGACCGATTGCGGGGGATATATTCATTAAAATTCGCAATCTCTGGAGGTTTGCAATTTCTCTAGATTATCGCTACGGCTTTGCATACAATCAGGGAATAGCTAATGCAATTATCGAGCGCATGAATGCTCAATCTCCCATTTCAGTTAATTCTCAACAACCTTTGAAAGTTATTTTAATTGGCACTAGCGGCGGCGCACAAGTGGCTTTGGGTGCTACTCGCTATCTTAAAGAATGGCTGAAGGCAGAAATTACGGTTGTTTCGGTTGGGGGCGTGTTTTCGGGGGAAAATGGTTTTGCAGAAGCCGATCGCGTTTTCCATTTTCGTGGCACTCGCGATTCAATTGAGGATATTGGCGGCATAGTTTTTCCGAGTCGCTGGTACTGGTACGCGACTTCTCCTTTCAATCAAGCTCGTTTGCAAGGCCGCTATGCAGAAGCTTTGAGCGGTCCTCACAAGCACGACGGCGATGAGGGATATTTTGGGGAAAATCTGGCGACGGAGGGTAAACAGTATGTAGATATAACGCTGGACAAGATTAATCAATTGCCTGTTTGGCATGAGGGCGCGTCCGATTGATGAGTTATTGCATATTCGATAGTCATTAGTTATTAATTGTGTCATTGTTGGTTGGGCGTCGCTTGAAGCTTGGCATTGTTGCCTTCCAGTCTCTACCTCCAATTCCCGATGCCCGATGCCCAATTCCCTATTCCCTATTCCCAATTCCCTATTATCAATGTCTCGACCAACATTATATATTGCCATCACAAATCACGGATTCGGCCACGCTGTCCGAGTCTCGTCCGTAGCTGCAAAAATTCAAGAATTAAATCCAGATATTTTACTAATTATCACAACAACAGCACCTCGCTGGCTGCTAGAATCTTATATTGGTGGCGACTTTATCCACCGTCCCCGCGCTTTTGATGTCGGAGTCGTGCAAGCTGACAGTTTGAATATGGATAAAGACGCGACGCTGGAAAAATTGCGGGAAATTCGGAAAAAGCAAAATTCCCTAATTGCCAGCGAAGTTAATTTTATCAAGCAAAATCGGGTGGGTTTGGTGCTGGCAGATATTCCTCCTTTGGCAACGCGAATGGCGGCAGCGGCTGGGGTTCCTTGCTGGATGATGAGCAATTTTGGGTGGGATTTTATCTATCGAGATTG
The DNA here is from genome assembly GCF_036702115.1 of Microcoleus sp. LAD1_D5. Classification (NCBI taxonomy): domain Bacteria; kingdom Bacillati; phylum Cyanobacteriota; class Cyanophyceae; order Oscillatoriales; family Microcoleaceae; genus Microcoleus; species Microcoleus sp. LAD1_D5. Next base: position 5,664 of record NZ_JAUBSA010000100.1, read on the forward strand.
GGGCGGGGAATTTGTAGAAATTGCAGATTGGATTGGTGAGTGTTTCGGAATGTGCGATCGGCTTTTTCGTCTTCCTTTGCACGAACCGATGGCAGCTTTCCCAAATATTCAAGATGTGGGCTTGACTGGCGGCAATCCTCGCTACAGTAACGAAAAAATTCGGGAAGTATTCGACATCGAAACACCACTGGAAAAAACTGTATTGTTAACTTTCGGCGGACTGGGTTTAGAGGAAATTCCTTATCAAAATTTACAGCAATTTAGCGACTGGCAATTTATTACTTTTGATGCGGGAGCTCCCGATTTGCCGAATTTGATTAATGTCAAAAATCAGGAGTTTGCACAATCTTTCCCGATTTTACCGCGTCCGGTCGATATTATGCCTGTCTGCGGGCGCTTAGTTTCTAAACCGGGATACAGCACTTTTGCGGAAGCTTTGCGCTTGGAAATACCTGTTGTTTCTATAATGAGAGAAGGGTTTGCAGAAGCTGCGGTGTTGCTGGAAGGGATTCAAAATTATGCGGAACATCAAATTTTGACGGCGGCGGAGTTTTTTGAGGGGGATTGGGAGTTTTTGCGAAAACCGCTGCATCCGCCCCGTTTGTCGGGTAAATTGGATAAAAATGGTACCGAGGCGATCGCCCAAGCTGTTGTAGACTACTTTTCATAAGTGCGATTAGAAATCGATCTTACACAAACAAAGTCTACCTCCGCCGACAGAAGACTTTTGCATCAGTTTCATCCAAAATCTCAAATCTAAAATCGAATGAATCACTATCAACAGATACTCAAGATTCAAACTACAGGGAAATCTTTGGGCAAAATCACTCCTAAGATAGAAGATGTGGTGGCGAATTCAGGTATTAAAACGGGACTTTGTAGTTTATTTCTGCGCCATACTTCTGCTAGTTTGGTGATTCAAGAAAATGCTGACCCGGATGTACTTAAGGATTTGGCTAACTTTTTGGCTAAACTGGTACCGGAGGGCGATCGCTACATTCACGATGCGGAAGGCCCAGACGATATGCCGGCGCATATTCGCACTGCGCTGACTCATACTTCTGAACAAATCCCGATCGATCGCGGCAGGTTGCTGTTAGGAACTTGGCAGGGAATTTACCTGTGGGAACACCGCCAGCGGGGCCACATTCGCGAATTAGTTGTTCACGTCAGCGGCACTTGATCGGAATTTGTACCTCGCTGATTTTAGTTGTTTCCGGCGTCATCGGGGAATTGTAAAAAAAGCGGCGCGGCGGGCCGACTATTTCGTATTCAGGATGTTCTTGAAGCCAATCTTGGAGTTTCTGGAGGTTATTTTCGTAGCTTTCCCAAGTGTAGGCCCCGCCCACGCCGATGCTGACAACCATCATCGGAGAAGTATCTGTGACTTCTACAGCGGAGTTAACGCTGCTGGGGGCGATATTTGGTTCGGGATAGAGGAACGAAACTTTTGCTTGGGGAACCGCATCGATTTGCGCGGAATTTTCCGTGTAGCGTGCTTCTACTGGCGTTGTCATCGCAATTTGGTTGTTGCTGATGTGTTGAAATAAGGGATTGAAGGCGATGCCAGTTGCTTGTCGCAAATCGCCAGCGTGGGTGTAGGTGACAGCGCGGTACTGAGGATATTGCTTAACTTCTATGACCCCAATCTGTGCGGGTTCAGGGAATCCAGTAGGTAATACCATTTGAGATTTAAAAGTTGAGATTTTACATTGAAGAATGGGGAAAACTGACTCCGCAAGGGTTTGGAACTTGCTTGCAGTTGCATGGTTTTTGGCAACTGGTATAAATAGGCTGAGATTGTTTGCAGACAATCGTTCAGGTGGCACAATTAGTTTAGCAGTTATTTAAGGCGCTGCTAACTGTCGATCGCCTAGAATTAGTTTAGAGATTATTAATTAACCTCGTAATAATACGGACGGCACTGAGTAAGCAGAGAAACATTAATCTAGTTGTGCTTGAAAAATTAGCGTTTTTCAGGCGTTTGCTATTTGTGTCGGAAAATATTCGGCTGTTGGGGCCATCGAGCTGTGCGTTCTCAGTTATTGCCACGCTTATCGCGTTCAGTAACGCCTGTCAATTATACTGCTTTCAGGGAATGATGTATGAAAAAGATTCTAGTGATTGAGGACGAGCAAGTAATTCGGGAGAATATTCTCAAACTCCTCAAAGCTGAAGGTTTCGACGTGACGGGTGCAGAAAATGGATCGCAAGGTTTATATGCGGCGGTGTCAAATGTTCCCGACGTGATTATTTGCGACGTGATGATGCCAGAACTTGACGGATATGGGGTGCTGGTGGCCTTGCGATCGAATCCTGTTACTGCTACAGTACCTTTTGTTTTTCTGACAGGTAAAGCCGATCGCTCTGAAATGCGGCAAGGTATGGAATTGGGAGCAGATGATTACCTGACTAAACCTTTTAGTAAAGCTGAACTTGTGGGCGCGATCTCGAGCCGCTTGAAAAAACAAGAAGCTGTCGCCGAACAGTACAGTATTTTGCAATCGCAAGCCAGCGAATTTATCCAAAATACAGCAGACAAATTAGAGCAGATAAAAACCAGTTTGTGCAACGCACTGGAACGAGAAGAATTCCAAGTTTACTATCAGCCGCAAGTCAATGTCCAGACAGGTAAAATTATGAGCGCAGAAGCTTTAGTGCGCTGGGTACATCCAGAAAAAGGGCTAATTTCACCCGCAGAATTTATTCCCCATGCCGAAGAAACTGGCTTCATTGTACAGTTAGGGGAGTGGGTTTTGCAGACAGCTTGCAAGCAAATGCAAGTTTGGCAAAATGCTGGTTTTTCGCTCCGAATAGCTGTGAATCTGTCGCCGCGCCAATTTCACCAACCGGATCTCAGCAGCAGAGTTGCCCAAATTCTAGCAGAAACTGGTTTGAAAGCGAGCAGTTTGGAATTAGAGCTGACAGAAAGTTTGATGGTAGAAGATGCCGAAAGTGCGATCGCGACTTTGCAACACTTGAAAAATTTGGGAGTTTGTATATCTCTTGACGATTTCGGAACTGGGTATTCTTCTTTAAGCTATCTGACGCAATACCCCTTCGATACTTTAAAAATAGACCGCTGTTTTATCAGCAATATCACCGATGGTTGCACAAATGCAGCGATTGTGAAAGCTATTATTGAAATGGCGCACAGTCTCTGTCTTGAGGTAATTGCCGAAGGAGTTGAGACAGAAGCAGAAAAAGATTTTCTATGGCGTTATAAGTGCGATATAATGCAAGGATATTTGTTTAGCCCTCCTTTGGCAGCAGCGGATTTTGAACAGTTGTTGGTGGCAGGAAAATAGAATATCTATTCAGTCAATATTGATGGGATAATTAAGTGCAATCGGGGTGTAAGATGGCTTGAGAATCCCGCATTAACGTTGACTTCCTCAAATCAATAAATAAAAAAATAAAGAGGTTGACCTAGCAGTTAAACCAGCTCTAGTGATAGTTTTTTGAGCTATTATTTCAAAGTTTTTTGTCATTCTCAACGCTGGAGAACGCGGCGTTATGATGCAGTTTGGTAAAGTACAAGCACAGGTACTCGGAGAAGGAACTCACGCGGAGGGGATGATCTCACTTTTGAAATGGCTATTATCTGAGTAGAGGTAGAAAAAAGATAAGCTGTTAAAAAAAATGTATACTATCGCAAATTTACAAACTTAATACGGCAACTAAAGTCTCATAAATGTTAGGAGTTATCCTAAATTTGTAAAATTCAAGAAACCTACATTCATTTTAGGGAAATGTTTTTCTATAAGGCTGATTAACTTGCTGTCTACCCTACAACTCCCTAGTAAAAAAAACGTCAATGGGCTGAACAGGCAGAGCAACGAACAGTCAGGTTCGTCGAGGATTTACGAGCCGCGGGGATTGACTTTTAACAACTATGAGACAACCTTAATGAAAAGTTAAACCAACCTTATCTTGGTCTTGATGCAGGTTTAGTATGCTTTGTTTAATTCACCGGAAAAGCTGATGCAACTATCACGACGAAAGTTTTTTACCTTGGCAGGAGCAAGCGCTGCTGGCACTTTGATGATGTCTCCTCTAGAAGCGCTTTATGCCAGAAAGGCCAATGGTCAATCAGTATTTGGGGGAGGGTATGGCCCTCTCATAGCCGATCCGAATGGATTGTTAGATTTACCCCGTGGGTTTCAGTATCGGGCTTTTTCACGAACGGGCGAAATGATGAGCGACGGTTCCCCTGTGCCCGGTGGTCACGATGGCATGGCGGCTTTCCCAGGTCCCCAAAACACGGTGATTTTAGTTCGCAATCACGAATTGAGTCCGAATTCTACAACACAAGTTGTGGGCCCCAATCCTTACGATCCTCTTTGCAAAGGCGGGACAACCACACTACAGGTTGGCCCCAATCGTCAGCTCGTCAACCACTACACTTCGCTTAGTGGCACCTATCGAAATTGTGCGGGCGGCCCGACTCCCTGGGGTTCTTGGATTACTTCCGAGGAGAATACCTCGACTGTGGCGACTAATAGAGCACCGGGCCATGCGACAAATGTCTCCAAATCTCACGGCTACAACTTTGAAGTTCCGGCTCTCGCAACGGTTCCTGTGAATCCCGTACCTTTAGTTGCAATGGGACGGTTTAACCATGAAGCGGTGGCGATCGACCCCAAAACCGGAATTGTGTACGAGACTGAAGACCAAAGAGATGGCCTTTTGTATCGCTTTATCCCCAATGAAGTGAAGAATTTAAGCGCCGGGGGCACTCTGCAAGCGCTGAAGATTAAGAATATGCCTCAGGCAAAGACTTTTGCCGGCTTTCCCAAGCGCAAACCGATGCCGGTGGAATGGGTGACAATTGACAATCCTGACCCTGCTACGGATACGGTACGGGTCGAAGGTTTCGGTAAAGGTGCTGCCCAGTTTACTCGTGGGGAAGGCATCTGGTACGGCAATCGTGAAGTTTACTTCTGTTGTTCCGACGGTGGCTCTGTTGATGCTAATGGCAGACCGAACGGATTTGGTCAGGTTTGGCGGTATCTTCCCGATCAAGATGCGATCGAACTTTTTGTTGAGGCTAAATCGGCTGAGGAACTCGATGGTCCTGACAACATTGTTGTGGCACCTTATGGTGATCTGATCATTTGCGAAGATGGCGATGATGAGCAGTTCGTGGTGGGTGTAACTCCCAACGGGGAACTGTATCGTCTGGCAAAAAATGCTATCAACGATAGCGAGTTTGCCGGAGCCTGCTTCTCGCCGGATGGTAATACTATGTTCGTTAATATCCAAACCCCAGGCATCACGTTTGCCATTTGGGGTCCTTGGAAGTCTCAACGAGGAGCATAACATTACTGTCTTGTAGTGCGAGCATTTTATTTGCCTGTAAAACGCTCTTATGTTCGCACTATGCAGAATATGGTGAATCACGCCGGATTGTGACAACATCCGGTGTGGGTTCTCTATAAGATTAGAAAGAAAAGGATGGGAGTTTGAAGATTAGTGCAATATGTCAGCCAGTCGAAACGAGTGTTTTATTCTTTGGTAATGCTGTCGATCGCCTTTGCCGTTGACCTATGTCAATCTAGTGGTTCAGTCGCTCAAACACCGGTTGATTACGTTTGCTATATACAGACGAGTGATGGTCGAACGATCGACTTAGGTAAGCTTTGTGGACGTAGTAGCAGTGGTCGCCCGATCGCTTTACAGCCAAATGATCAGGCTTTTATTAATAATTACCAACAATCGTTGAGCAAACGGCTCAAGTCATCCTCATCCGATGCCGTGTCTCGCCTTCAGCGAAATCCCCAAGCTGCTATCGAACGTGCGCGCAGGATATGTAATGCGCTCAGTGGGGGAATGTCGATCGACTTGCTGCAACCTCAAGGCAATGCTGAAGTTGATGCGCTTAACGCTCTGGCTCCTAAATATTACTGCCCTGAGTTTCACGACTGAGCAAGGAAGTCTGTGTGGAGCGATCGCCTCGCCTCTGCCATTACTGGCCGTTCAGGAGTAGGAAAAGTGGCTCAGATTGCCTCTGTGAGGTCAGTTTGCCAGTCACAAAAAGCAAGGAAGTAACTAGATTTTGAAGGGCTTTAAGGAAGTCTGGTTTAAAAAAATCCGAGGCTGGTTGCTTCTGGCAATTGGATGCAGCGTATTCCAGGTGTACTTCATAAACCTGGAATACGCTGTATTTTAAGGTTTTCGATACTCCCGATTTTTTTTCGGGTAAGCAGTCGGTTAACCTCTGCTTTGTTTTATCGGCGACCCTTGTCAATTCAAGGTATAATACAAAATATAAACCATGAATAAATCGACGTTTTTAAATCAGTCACATCGGCTAAAATAAGAATTATAGGAAAAATTTTCCTATAATTTATGTTGATTTATTTATTGGTATATCGTTAGTTTTAAAACTGAAATGGTAGCTGAACCCGAGGTTAATTGTCAGCGTTTAAGAGCAAAGTTTCCGAAAAAAATATTGAATCGCGGATTAAATTTTCCCTATGTTACTGTGTGGCAGTAGCCGCCAAAATCATCTATTTGTTGGTTGGCAGCGCTTAAATACACAGTTTTTGGTCATAACAGTGAACTACTTATTACTATCATTTCTCAGCTTTTTTGTGGGCATTCTGGTTGGTTTGACCGGAGTCGGCGGAGCCTCGCTCATCACCCCAATGTTAATTTTTGTCTTCCAGGTTCCGGCATCAATTGCTATTAGTTCGGATGTCGTAGCGGCCACACTGATGAAAGTTGTTGGCGGCTTCAAACACTGGCAGCCAAAAACCCTCGACTTGCAAGTAGTTAAGTGGCTGGCTTTGGGGAGCGTGCCCGGTTCGCTGAGTGGCGTGTGGATTTTACACTGCATCAAATCCAGCGGAAATCAGGACTTAGACAGCATATTGCTGCGCTTTCTCGGAGTAGCGATCGCCCTAATTGTCGCTTTATCGCTGACGCAATTACTGCTGAAAACATTTTTCCCTAATTTTAAATTACCTTCGCCGCCAGAATGGGAATTAAATACAAATTATGGCCGTATTTGTACTGTGAGTGCGGCAGCAATATTAGGCTGCATAGTGGGAATCACTAGCGTGTCTTCGGGCGCGATGTTTGCACTGTTGCTGATTGCTTTTTTCCGCCTGGATACTTCTAAATTGGTGGGTACAGATATTTCGCAGCCGGCAATTTTGTTGATGTTTACATCTCTGGGACACCTCAGCCTCGGAACAGTAAACTGGAGTTTAGTTTTGCCAATTTGGTTGGGTTCGGTGCCGGGAGTTTTGGTAGGGGCTAAATTCTGCCAAGTTATGCCTCAACGCCCGCTAAAGTTTGTGATTTACGGAAGGTTGGCGATGGCTAGTTGGAAGTTGTATCACGTCTGAAAAGTAGGGGTAGTGCCAAGAATACCTACCCCAAATTTGTAGGTTTGGCAACCACGGGACGATCGCCTCTACGACAATTCAATAATTGCTGACTAATGCTTCGATTTCGCTGACTCTCGGCAATTCTAAGTCTTTGAACAAGACTGTACTGAGGTAGCGTTCGCCATAAGAAGGCTGCACAAAAACTATCAATTTTCCAGCATTTTCGGGACGCTTGCCGACTTGAATTGCGGCACACAAAGCGGCGCCTGCAGAAATTCCTGACAACAATCCTTCTTCTCTGGCAAGCCGACGGCTGTAAGCGATCGCATCTGCGTCGCTAACTGCGATCACCTCATCAATTAACTCTGGTTTCAACACTTCCGGGATGAATCCTGCGCCAATCCCTTGAATTTTGTGAGCACCAGATTTTCCTCCAGAAAGCACGGGGCTGGTGGCTGGTTCAACTGCGATCGCCTTAAAACTCGGTTTCCGCTGTTTAATTACCTCAGCAACTCCCGTAATCGTACCGCCGGTGCCAACTCCAGCAACTAAAAAATCTACTTTACCCTCTGTATCTTCCCAAATTTCCTCGGCCGTGGTTGCCCGGTGAATTTTTGGATTAGCGGGGTTGCGAAACTGTTGCAGCATGAAAGCATTGGGGGTTTCTTCTACAATTTCTTCCGCACGGGCGATCGCGCTTAACATCCCTTCATGTCCCGGAGTTAATTCCAACCGAGCTCCGTAAGCTTTTAACATCGATCGGCGTTCCGTACTCATCGTATCCGGCATCGTTAAAATCAGACTGTACCCTTTCGCCGCCGCGATCATTGCCAAAGCTATTCCAGTATTGCCTGAAGTCGGTTCAACTAAAATAGTTTTCCCCGGTTGAATTAATCCCGCCTCTTCTGCCGCCTGAATCATGCTCGCCGCAATCCGATCTTTCACCGAAGCAGCCGGATTCATCCCTTCCAATTTGGCCACAATTTGAGCAACTACTCCTTCCGATTGGGGAATTTTATTGAGCTGAACTAAAGGAGTTCTGCCAATTATTCCTGTAACATCCTTAGCAATTCTCATGGCTTAATTTCTCTCCAATTAAATGTAGTACATGGGATGTGCTTGTTTGCGAACATCCCGCTGTTCGCACAAATCTTGTAATGTGTATTTGCCCAAAACCGCCCAAGATGCCTGTCGAGCTTCCTGCCAGATTTCTAGCACCGCACTTTTTTCTATTGTTACAGATTCCGAAACTTTTTGGGTCGGGCCGCTGCCGGATCCTTCGAGTGTCGAAAACACCTCTAGCAAAGTAATCTGCCAAGGCTCTTTCGCCAGCAAATAACCGCCTTTAGCTCCCCGCAAACTCTGGACAATACTTGCAAGCCGCAGCACGGCAAGAATTTGGTCTAGATAGCGTTCCGGTATCTCTTGTGAAGCAGTAATTTCGTTTACTGTTAGGGGCGAATCCTTCGGGTGGTGGCTCGCCAGTTCCAAGAGCGCTAACAGGGCATATTCTACTCTAGAAGATAGTTCCACATTCCCTACTGGCGATCGAGTTTAAATTGTACATTATATAATAGTACATAATTCCGGTAGATATACAGGTGTTAGTATATTTTTATTACAAAAACGGTTGGAGAAATCCCGTGAGCAACGTAAATGTAGGTTTAAGCTGTCGGCACTGTCGGTATTACGAGCAGCACGGGCACAGGGGCGGAAACTGCCTGATGCTCGGCGTGGGGGTACAGGGTGGGTGGAAAGCTTGCTCCTTCTTGGTTCCACCCTTTGCACCGTCTTGGGAACACCCCGAAGCGGGTAGATCCCCAAAGTCTCAAATGTTGCAGGGAGCGAGTATTTTAGAGGCAATACCCCCGCCTTAAAGTAACTGCTAAGTAGGTAGGCGGATATATGCTGTCTCATCGTTAAGTTTATTCATACTCGCCTACTTAACGGCAGTCAACAGGTGCGAGATATCGCATCTGTTGGCAGTGAGAAGAAAGAAATCAGGAGAAACAGAAAAGCAAGTGCGATCGTCGCACTTGCCTTTAAACTTATTGACGATTCGAGGAGAAAATTTAACGCACATTCGATACAAATTATTTGTTGTCTAGAGAACTGTGAATTTGCTCGAATATCGCCTTGTCACCGAAGAAATTCTTTTGCCCCGCATTCCTATCATCTACATCGCCGCTCGTAAACTATTAACAGTTAATAACCTTTTATATTTCGTAGTGCCACACCTCGGAAGGTTGTAGAATAATCTGGTGGAGCGGCAGACGATCAATCAAGCCTTGCTGCTCAAAATGACCGAGGGTACGAGTGACAGTTACGCGACTTGTACCGATAATTTCTGCAATGTCCTGATGCGTTAAAATCATATCGATTAAATGTCCTTGCTCTACCTCAGAACCAAACCTCTTAGCCAGCCAGGTTAATAGTTGATAGAGCATAAAATCAACTCTTTTGTAACCTCGCATTACCATAAATTCTTCAGCCTGCTGAATGTGATTGAGCAAAATATCTCTATTTAGCCAGCGATCGCCACATAGTAAAATTGCCTCGACTTTAGTGAGGCATTCCATTTGAAAAGGATCGCATTTTGATATCGGTTTGCCGATCGTATCACCAGGCCCCCACAATCCCAAGGTGATAATTGTGCCATCTTCAAGCCACGTTACAGTTCGCACTACTCCAGTTTCAATTCGCCACAGAGCATTGCTTCTGTTGGGCAAGTGCGAGCGACGAGAAAATATATGTCTGCTCGTTTCATCAAAAGTTTTAGTGGAAATAGAAGCAATAGTCATAGCCAGTTACTGAAAGAATAAAAGTTAGTTTGTCCAATGACAGCAGGATAGTGTGGCTGGCAAAAATCTATATAAATTAAATCTTTACTAGATTCCTGCACCGTCTAAAAACTGTGTAATGAATAAATCAGAAGACAGGAATAATTCATGTTTTTCGACCTCTGCTTGCTCTGATTGAGTGGTTTTGAGCGGAGATAATTGAGATTTCAAAAAATCAACCTGCTCTTCTAAATCCTTAATTCTATCGAACAAAGCTCGAATCGCTTGAGCTTCCAAATCCGGTAGGGCTTGAGAATTTAGAGGATCTTCCACCTGCTTTTTCCGAGAGATAATGCGGCCGGGAATTCCCACAACTGTGCAATCGCTAGTACAGCATGGCGGAAATAAAGTACCTATTTTATGGGAGACTGGGGCTAAGTGAGATAAATTGCACTCAGAAC
>NZ_JAUBSA010000101.1:0-15648 GCF_036702115.1 Microcoleus sp. LAD1_D5
TTATATTGCCGAGGAGAACTCGAATTCACTCATCTTTCTAAATGCTGTTTTCTCACTTTTTCAGCAAGCCCTAAGTAAAAAGCTTTAATCGCGATCGCCAAAGTATAAAATGTTGTTCTTTAACAGATAATTGGATTTTTTGATAGACAGCTCGAAAATTATGCTGTTTATGCCCTAAGATAGATAGACTAAGTTTTATCAAGTTAATGTCTGGGTTGAGGTCAGCCGATATGGACACAATAATAAATGCAGTAGATTTGATTACGGTAATACCGGGGTATCGCTCGATCGCGCAATCGCGCAATCGTACACAGATTCTCGATCGGCTATCTATCGGTTCCTGCGCGAGAAAGAGCGACAACCCGCCGCTAAAATTCTCAAACCTACGTCATTGTGGCGGAGGAATTGCGGGAGGCGGTGCTGCCACAATCCCAAAAGGTTGCATTAGCGACCGTTAATTGCATAGGTAGAAATAGTCCTCAACCGAACAGACATCCTCGACGAACTTGAACGCAGACCGATTATTTACAAATACATTACACCTTCCAATCTTTCAATTGATTTTACCTGTTACCTGCTAGATGGATGTGTATAAATTTTAGCAAAAAGAGGCCACGGATTCGGGATATATTCGAGCCGTAATCCGCAGCCAACCGACAGGCGAAATGGAGGCAAACCTTATCTTGGGAATTGTGTTTTGATGCTAGTAACGATGATGCACGACTTTTATGATGCACTGGCACATTTGGCAATCTATGCAGATGCCGCACCGGCGGAGCGCCAACAAATCCTTAAGCGCGTTGGGGCTAGTCAGGAAAAACTCAAAGAATTCGCGCACCATACGCCGATTAATTTCCAACACAAGTTCGATCTAGTTGAGGCAGAATTGCTTGGCGTTTTGGGACAGACAGCAGAAGCAATGGAACTTTATGATCGAGCTATTACCGGAGCTAAAGCTAACGAATATGTCAATGAAGAAGCTCTTGCCTGCGAACTCGCTGCTAAGTTTTACCTGTCATTGGGAAGGGAAAAAATTGCCCGACTCTACATGATAGATGCCTATGATTGCTATGTCCGCTGGGGAGATAGAGCCAAAATTGACGACTTAGAAAAACGTTATCCTCAATTATTAAAAGCGATTTTAGAACCCGCAAAACTCCCTGCAAATCCATTAGCAAATTTTCCAACACCTGCGGGGCAAAATTCATCCATTCATCCATCCATTCCTCCCTCTGTTTCGGCAAGCGTCTCAGATTTCGGGAATTTTTCAACACTGCTAAAAGCTTGTCAAGCGCTCTCTAGTGAAAGAGAACTCGATCGACTGATTGCCAAAGTGATGCAACTGGCGATGAAAAATACAGGAGCTGACAAAGGAGCGCTGATTTTGCCAAACGGCAATCAATGGGAAATCGCGGCTACCAGCACGATCAACAATTCGGGAGTCGAGTGGGCGATCGACTTATCATCCGCAACACTCGATGAAAATAGCGATATCTTGCCCCTCAAAATTGTTGACTGCGTTAAAAATTTATTGAAACCTGTGATTGTTCGGGATCTTGCTCAACAACGTGAGTGGGATTCCGACTCCTACCTCCTCAAATACCAACCGCAGAGCCTGTTGTGTTGGCCGATTCTCGATCGAGGCAACTTAGTCGGCATTTTGTATCTGGAAAATCGCTTAACCGCAAAAGTTTTTACCCGCGATCGCCTGCAACTTCTCAATCTCCTGTGTTCCCAGGCAGCCATCTGTTTGCAAAATGCTCTGCTCTATAAAAAATATCAAGATTACAACCAGCAATTAGAGCGATCGCTAATAAAAATTAGCCGAACCGAAGCTCAGCTTGCCGATCAGAAACAAATGCTCCAAGCGATTCTTGATGTCGCTCCGATTTGGATTTGGATGGTTGATCCCAGTGGTAAAGTACAGTTTTTGAACAAGACCTTTTCTCAAGATGTGGGCGTGCCTCTGAACGATTTCCTAGCTGTCGATCATTATAAAGATCTACTGGGGGAGAATGCAGCGGGCTGTTTGGTTTCAGATGCAGCCTGCCTTGCCCAAGATTGGCCACATTACTCCAGCGAAATTATCAGATTTGTTGACGGCAAACTACACGATTTAGAAATCACAAAAGTGCAGTTAAAAAATTCCCATGGCGAGACAATAGGGATTATTGGTTTGGGTGTTGATGCCACCGAGCGCAAGCGAGCAGCCGAACTTTTGCAAGAGAAAAATCAACAGCTAGAACGAACTTTAAAAAATTTACAACAAGCACAACTGCAAATCGTGCAAAGCGAGAAAATGTCGGCATTGGGTAATTTAGTCGCCGGAGTCGCCCACGAAATTAACAATCCGATTGGGTTTATTTCTGGCAATTTAAGCGAAGGTAAAAGAAGTTTGGAAGATGTGATCGAACACTTAGAATTGTATCGCTCCGCTGCATCGCCATCGGAAATAGCCGACCACGCCGAAGAGATAGACCTCGATTATCTTTTGGAAGATTTACCGAAGATGATTGATTCAATGCAACTCGGGTGCGAACGCATTTGCAGCATCAGCAACAGTTTGCGTACCTTCTCCAGAGGCGACAAAGACTACAAAGTTCCTTTTAATATTCACGAAGGCATTGATAGCGCTATTTTAATTTTGAAACACCGTCTCAAAGCAAACGAACACCGCCCGCAGATCGAAGTGATAACTAAATACGGCAATCTCCCTAAAATCGAATGTTTTCCCGGTCAATTGAATCAAGTTTTCATGAACCTGCTTGCCAATGCGATCGATGCCTTAGAAGAGTCAAATATAGGACGCACTTTTAGCGAAATTACCGCCAATCCCAACCGCATCACCATTTGCACGGATATAGTCGGCGAAGGGTACATTAAAATTAACATTGGTGATAACGGCATCGGCATCAAAGAGGAGGTTAAACAGCAGATATTCGACCATTTGTTCACGACGAAAGGTGTCGGGAAAGGAACTGGATTGGGGTTGGCAATTGTCCACCAGATTGCGGTAGAGAAACATGGCGGAAGCATCGAGGTGAATGGGGAGCCTGGAGTTGGCACTGAGTTTGCGATCGTTTTGCCTGTGAAGGGATAAATTTGAATTAAAATTCAATGTTTTTTGGGCGATCGAGTAATTAAGATATACTGACTTTGATTGGGGTCTTTTTTTGAAAGCCTTGGCATAACGATTTTAAAGTAGGATCATTTTTTTGATCGAGCAGTCTGGTTTACAAGCTGTTGCTACTGTACTTAATGAACCTGGAATATGTTGTATTTTAGACCCCCTATAAGTGAGTGCGTCACCCATTTTTAGTTGCGAGATGTCTATTATACAAAAAAATTAATCACCAAGGCTTCGCCCTACAAAAATTTATCTTAAATTTAACCAATCTTGAATTTCTTGCGCTAACCAAGCCGCCTCAACCTCTTTCAAATTTGTTGCTAAAGTATAAAAGTAAGTTCCCCTCTCGTTACCTGAACGAATCCTGATTTCATTTCCCTGATAAGTATTGTATAGAAAAGCACCTAAAATCTCAGAAACTTCCCCCCTTTGTCCTAAATAACTCCAACCAAATATCTGATGTTCCAGTTTAAAGTAGTTCCGGTTAAATGTAATTTTAGTACCATTGCCCAAAATCTTAAGTAACATACTTGCTACAAGCGGAAAAAATCCTAATCCCATACTGACATTTACTTGCAAATATGCTAAGACTATCGGCCAAGATAGCAGTATAGTTAATATTCCTATAAAAGCACCTAAAAAAGGCTTTCTGGCTAAAGTAGACGGAATTTTAATGTTTAACTCCGTTGCTGATTTGCTAACTTGAATGCGACTGTGAGGTGGTTTAGCAATTTTCCAAACAGTCGGAATTTGAAGATTAGCCCCTTGTATTTTTCCCGATTTCAAAGCTGCTAAAGCCTCTCTAGCCTTGCTGAAACGCTTTTCTAAGGCGATTTCCGTCATCTTCTCAATCCAGCTTACCAAAGTGGGATTCACACTCACGCGATCGCTAAACTGAATCCGAGAATCTTTCTGTGGCAAATCCGCAGGAGTCATCCCCGTTAACAAATGAATTAAAGTAGCTCCCAAAGCATACAAATCCGAAGCCGCCACCGCCCGCCCCCAAAACTGTTCTAAGGGTGCATAACCACTCGTTCCTACCACTGTAAACGTTACACCTGTCACCGCCGCTTGAGCTTGTACCGCACCAAAATCTACTAAATAAACGTGCTGATCTTCCCCCAAAATTAAATTACTCGGCTTAATATCTCGGTGCAAAACTGGGGGGCTTAATTCATGCAAATAAATTAAAATTTCTAGCACTTCAGTGGCAATTTTTCGTACTTTATTTTCTGAAAAACGCTGACCCTTTTCTAATAATTCCTGAAGAGAAAATCCCGGAATATAATCTTGTACTAACCCAAACCAAGGCAATCCTGCTCCGGCTTCCCGTTCCAGGGAAAAATAATCTCGATAGCAAGGAATGCGGGGATGATTTAGCGCCTGCAAAACTTGTGCTTCTCTTTCAAAAAGCTTGAGTTCTTCCCAGTGCATTTCCGGGCTAAAAGCTAACATTTTCAGCGTCACCTGTTCTTGAGACTCTAAATCCACGGCTAGCCAAGTTTGATGACCGGCCGCTGTGCGTCCTAAACGCTGTTGCAATTGATAACGTTCTTGTAAAATTTTTCCTGTATCTAACACAGCATTACCCTCCAGTTGTGAATGCTACAAAATGGCCTTAACTATTAAATTAATGACGGCTCTCCTACCAGCTCATTTTTACTCATAATTGTTAAATCACAGGGTCGAAGATTAACTCTTTTGGCGACAGCCTTAAATTGCTACTACAAGTAATTAGAGGTGCATTTCTCCATTCGGCATGATTGTACCGCGCAATTGAGCACCCGCTAAATTAGCCGTGCTCAAATCTGCCCTAATCAAAGTTGTGCGGTGCAAATTTGCCTCCCGCAAATCTGTTCTAGCCAGGTAAGCATCAGTCATATCAGCTTCACTCAAGTTTGCCTGATTTAAATTAGCTCGACTCAAATCAGCCCGCACCAAATTAGCTCGACTCAAGTCAGCCATGATTAAATTAGCATTGCTCAATTTTACATCAGTCATAAATGCACCGCGCAAATTAGCGCCCGCCAATTCAGCATCAAGTAACACAGCTCTTTCCAACTTAGCATTAGCCATTACAGCCCAGGAAAAATTTGTTTCTACCAAAGTTGCTTCAGTCAAAAATATGCCATCTAAAATAGCTTCGCTCAAATTTGCCTGAGTCAGATTTGCTTCTCCCAGAAATGCTTCAGTCAAATTAGCGTGACTGAGATTAGCTTTAGTCAAATCTGCACCTTGCAAATTGACGCCCCGCAAATCTGCACCTTGCAAATTTGCACCCCGCAAATTTGCACCCTCAAAAAGCCGCAACTCCTTCCGCAAATTTGCACCCCGCAAGCACGCACCGCGCAAATCTGCACCTTGCAAATTTACACCTCGCATATCTGCATCGCTCAAATTTGCATCAATAAAAACTGCCAAAGAGATGTTGGCTTTGCGAAAGTCTGCACCTTGCAAAGTCGCTCCGTGGAAGTCTGCATCGGACAAATTTGCTCCGCTCAAGTTGGCTTGATTTAAGTTAGCACCGCACAACTTTGCATTAGTTAAATTAGCGCGCTGAAGGTTAATTCTGCTCAGGTACGACATCGCTAAGTTTGCACCCCAGAGGTCAGCACTACTTAAATTGACGCCAATTAAATCGGCACCGCTCAGGTATACCCCTCGGAGATTCATACCTTGAAAATCTAGTTCTCCTGATGTATATCGCCTTAAAATTTCGCTGGCATTCATATTTGTTTTTGTTGTTAATTAGGTACAATCTGCTATTTCTAGACGGCTTAAGTTTCTGTTCGCGCAGGCGGACTTAGTTTTTGTAGCCCCAGACTTGAGTCTGAGAAACTTGATGAAATTTCTTGAATTTCAGTTGACGCAAGCGGACTTAGTTTGTGTTGCCCCAGGCTTGAGTCGAGCATTTAATGAGTTTGATTGACAAATTCTTGAGTCCAAAAAACTGTTTTGCTGCCTAACTGTCGCCCGTGAATTTTCACATGAGTAAGATATTGTGATTTTAAAGTACACAGTTTTTTGTGGATGTATGTAGCTGTAGCCTGTTGGTTTGGTACTTCAGCAGACTCTAGAATCACATGGAGCCAACCGTCTTTAAATCCCGCTGTAGCAGCAATTCCCTTAGGCTGTAGCAATTGATTAATCAATTGGGCGATCGCCTTTGGTTTGCCTTGTTTTGCCATTTCCAGAAGCTGATACTGATTTGCTTTATGGCTAGAGTGATCCTGCGGTATTTCTGAAATATCGTCGGTCAGGTTTCCTGTGATTTCAGAAGGATATTTACCGCTTTCTTTCGACTCCAATTCGATCAAAATTTCCAGCAGTTTATCTGTAAATTTTTGAACTTTTCCTACATACTCTCTGAGATTTTTATATTTCCAGTACAAACGCTCCTCTGGACTTCCCGTAGAAAATTTTCCGTTCAAAGCAGCTTCTAACTGGGTGAATATATTTTCTATTTGCGCCGTTGCGGAGTTAGCACTTTGACTGACTAATTCTGTCATTTCTTCTTCCAATTCCAACTTGCGTTTGATGGAATCGCTAATATTTATAATAACAGGAGCCGCCGGTTCTAAAATTTCGATAATAGTCGGCATTTCTGCAACAGGGAATGTTTCTACCATTTCCTGTCTGAAATCGGTAGCATAATTATTGCTGCTTTCGGGTTCTTTAAACTGTACATTTTCTGCCGTGTCTGGCACTAAGTAACTCTTTTGGGGGTCATAATGATAGTGAGATGGAGCAGCTTGAAGGATGTGAGTAATCTCGCCTGGATCAAAATAATCGCTGCGCCTGTCCACCAGCTCGCTCTCTTGATAAACACTGTTGTTTAAATGTGTCTGATCGTAATCTTCGCTAGCCGAAGATTCGGCTTCATCCGGTTCTTCCTGCTGCATTTTTGCGTAACAAGGATTCATCGCTTTGATGATTACGCTCGCAGCTTGGTCGTTTTCATCTCTGTTGTCAAGATTGCTAGCAGTTGTATACAATCGAGATTCGAGTTCGGCTAGGCTGCCACAGACATTAAACAGTTGTCGTAGTAGATTGTCAAGCTCTTGAGTTTTCAGCAGTAGCCAGTCGCGATCGCTAAAAGTAAACTGGTGATAAAGAGTTGAGAAAATTAGGATTTTCGCCCTCAGCGGATTTGTTTGCTGCAAAATTTTTTGTCGGACATCAAATAATTTGCCGGGGTTTCTTGCACTTTCTTCGCTGCTGGGTACTTCCGAACTAAAGTGCTCTTCAAATGCGGGAGCTTCCGGACCGCCAAAACTAGATATGTTTATTTCTAATTTGGTGAAATCTTCAAATTCATACAGCCGGCTAAGTTGACAGACTATGAGGTCTGCTACTAAAGCATACTCGGTTTTTTTATTAACCTTAGAGACTATACTATTTAAAACTGCTTCAATATCTTCTAACCTGCTGTACTTGGCGCACAGTTCTTCAATTAAAATCCTTAGATCTGCGCTGGCGAGTTGGGCCGGATCGTTTTCCCAGAACTCTTTACAAGCAAAAAATATTATTTTTTTAATACGCGAGAGATTCACGTCTTGTTCTAATTCGCGAACAACTTCATCTAAAATAGATAAAGCTTTCATAGTTTTCCTCCCATAAAAATACCCTGTCAACACTCAGCAAGAAATAATACAATTATACCACATTTGATAAATGCAAGACTTTGATGCGATCGTAATTGGCAGCGGTATTGGCGGCTTAGTCGCCGGCTCGATGCTAGCTCGCTACGGCGAGCGGGTTCTCGTATGCGAGAGCCACACCATAGCGGGCGGGGCAGCTCACAGCTTTTGGCGCCGGGGATTTCACTTTGACTCGGGGCCTTCTTTTTATTGCGGTTTGACTGACCCGCAGTCGTTTAATCCTTTGCGGCAAGTTTTTGATGTTTTAGAGGAATCGATCGCAGCAATTTCTTACGATCCGCTGGGGCATTACCATTTTCCAGAGGGAAGTTTACCGATTTATGCTGATGCGAGAAGTTACTTAGATGCTGTAGCTAAATTCGCACCGCAAGGTGCTGTAGAATTACAGCAATTTCAACAAAACTTATTAGTTTTGTATGAAGCTTTGCGTGGAATTCCGGCTTTAGCGCTGAGATCCGACTGGCAGTTAATACCTGTTTTGCTGTCTCGGTACTCCCCTGCTTTGCTGAAGCTGTTGCCGCTAGTAGGTGCGATCGCGGGTTCAGCAGGTTCCTTGATGGATCGGGATGTGCGCGACCCTTGGGTGCGGCGTTTGATTGATTTGGAGTGCTTTTTGCTGTCGGGTTTGAAAGCGCACGGAACTGTCGCGCCGGAAATAGCTTTTATGATTGGCGAACGATCGCGCTGTGCGATCGAATATCCTGTAGGTGGCAGCGGTGCGATCGTCGATGTTTTAGTGAGAGGTTTGCAGCGCTGGGGAGGAAAATTGCGCCTGGGATCTCCCGTGGAGCAAATTTTAGTTGAATCCGGCAAAACCACCGGCGTTCGCTTGCTAAATGGCGAAATTATCCGCGCCCCAATTGTCATTTCAAATGCCACAATCTGGGATACTTATACAAAATTACTGCGACCAGGAGATTTGCCGGAAAGCTACCGAAAAAACGCTGTGTCGATGCCAGCAGTAGACAGTTTCATGCACCTGCATTTAGGAATTAAAGCCGAAGGACTCGAAGGTTTGACCGGCCACCACGTCGTGGTTCACGATAGCAAGATTGACATTACAGTACCCGGAAATACTTGCATGATTTCGATTCCTACAGTGTGGGATGCAACTCTCGCGCCGCCCGGACATCACGCCATTCACGCTTATACATTGGAACCTTACGAAGGTTGGGAATATGGCGAATTGTATCCGCAGAAAAAGCAAGAGCGATCGCAATCTCTGTTTCAAGCTTTAGAAAAAATTATACCGGATTTGCGATCGCGGATAGTCTTAGAGTCGATCGGCACACCCCTAACCCACGCCCGATTTTTGCGCCGATATCAAGGAACTTACGGGCCTGCAATTGCCGCCGGAAAAGGCACATTTCCCGGGCCGCAAACACCAGTCAAAGGCTTGTATCGCGTGGGAGACAGCACCATGCCGGGAATTGGCGTCCCCGCCGTCGCAGCATCGGGTATTTTGTGCGCGAATACTTTGGTAAATTCCGATGTGACAGCACAATTTTTGTAAATTGGTAGAGGAAGCGGGCGGGTTTTGCCCAAGATATTTCCGGCAACTCAACAAATAGATAAACCCGCCCTCTGGGAACCACTAAACTGCTTGCTGGAGCGCTGATGAGTGCTAAAGACTGATTATCCACCAGCGGCAAAAGCGCCCAGAATTGCGATCGACAAAGCCAAACCGGGCAACAGCAGCAATCCTAACATCAAAGCATCGTGTCCACTCATCACTTTCTCCTGATATTGACGTTCAACATTATACTCTATAAACCGTCATCTTGCCTCGACCTTAAGAATTAAAACCGACATATAGATTCAGGATTGACAGGGCAAATTTTATTAACAATGGGGTTCCCGCGCAAGTCCAAGCTAGTTAACTTTTGCATAGATTGCAGGGAACTGATATCCGAGATTTGATTGTTGTACAAGTCTAGTAAAAATAAATTATTTAAAGCTTGTAGCGCACTGGTATCGGAAATCGGATTGTTGAACAGATAAAGTTCAGTCAAATTAGTTAACGATTTCAGCGGACTGATGTCTGATATTTGATTGTTACCGAGGTTGAGTTCAATTAAATTAGTGAGCGATGTCAAAGGACTAATATCTGAGATTTCATTTTGGAATAAAACCAATTTATTTAAGTTAGTTAGCGATGCCAGGGGAGTAAGGTCAGATATTTTATTTCCGAAGAGAAACAGCGTAGTGAGATTTTTTAAAGAACTAAGCGGGGTGAGATCCGATATTGTATTATTGTAAAGGTAGAGTGTCTGGAGTTCAGTTAAGTTTTCCAGAGGAGCGATATCTGAAATTTGATTGTTGTAGAGGATCAGCGCATTTAAGTTCGTTAAAGCTTGCAACGGAGTAATGTCGGAAATTTTGTTGTCAAACAAGACAAGTGCGGTAAGATTAGTTAGACCTGCTATGGGACTGATGTCTGAGATTTGATTGGTATCGAGAACGAGTCGAGTCAGATTTATTAGAGATGAAAGCCCGCTGATATCTGATATTTGATTAACATCCATAATCAGAGTTTTCAGATTGGTTAAAGATTGCAGGGGAGCGAGGTCAGATATTTGATTACTGCCGAGGATGAGATTAGTAAGTTGAGTGAAAGATGAGAGGGGACTGATATCGGTAATTTGAAGATTTTTGAGGTTAAGTTCTGTTGTATTATAAAGCAGTTCATTGGCTCGATCGCACTCGGAAGAATCTGATACTTGCAACAGTATTTCTACCGTATGTTTAGCGTCGGGCGAGAGATTTTCTTTGTGCTTGCACCAATCTGGAAAGTTATTATAAGTTGTCATGGGCTGTGCTGCCTTAATCGATTTTAGATGGGAGATTTGAAATTTTAGATAAGTATAGCAATTCTATTTCATTTGTGAATGAGATTTTTTTCGGGTTTTGGGAAATTTCAGCAAAAATTGTGTAAAGTAATCTTAACATCCTTAATTGAATTGCATTCGCAGGAGCCAAGAGCCAACTATGACACCAGAACTAATTTTTAATGCCAGTAATCTGTTCGTTGTGCCTTTCTGGGCAATTATGATTTTATTACCCAACTGGGGAATTACCCGAAAAGTGATGAATTCCTTTATTCCGTTTGCAGTGCTAGCCGTTTTGTACATATATTTGTTTGGTAGCAGTCTGACTGCGGAAAATGCGGCTGCTTTGTCGAATCCTAAGTTAGCAGATATTGCTAAGTTTCTGGGGGAAGAAACAGCGGCGGCTACGGGATGGATACATTTTTTAGTGATGGACTTGTTTGTCGGGCGCTGGATTTATTTGGAAGGGCAGCGGACAGGAGTTTGGACGGTTCATTCTTTGGCTTTGTGTTTTTTTGCTGGGCCGATGGGATTGCTTTCTCATATTGTAACTGCTTGGATTACTCAAAGGTTTTTCCCGAATTCTGAAAGTCTTTCAGGGGCGGACAAGATGCCCGATCCACAATAATAAAATTGATGTATTGTGGAACGGGCCGCTGGTGGCCGTTAGTTTCTAAGAATGGTGCAAGATATCAGTAACAATATAGATCGTAGCTAAACCAGAAAGAGGTTGATGACGATTTACCTTTGGGTGGGGGCGGGTTGATGAGATTATTGGTCTTAGGCCGAGATTGTTGGTGAAACCCGCCCCTGCAATCATCGAGCGCAGCTTGGAGCTTTTACAATATTTTACAATATTAAGAATTGGCTAGGGGCAGCACTAAACGAGCCACAATTAAATTGTTTTCTAACATTTCTAAAGAAAAGTTTCCCCCCATTAAGCGTATTGCTCGCTGACAAATTAAGAGAGTTTGGACGATCGACCTATTGGAACTAGAAACGGCTAATATGTCCGGCCCGGAACCGCCGTTGAAGGCAGCAATTAACTGTCGATCGCACGCGCCGCTATCGATCACAGACAATTCTAGCAAACCTTCCCCCAACAACTGAGAGCGAATCTCAATCTTGTCACCAACTCCAGAGCGCCTGCAAGCAGCCGCGAGCAATTCGCACAGGATCAAATCCAGCTTGATGCTGTCGCCGCGAACGCTCAAAGTCTGGCCGGCCCGCATCGACACAGCAGTTTCTCTGTGCACCTCCAGCAAGACTTGCGACTGTTTTACCAGGGAGGCCGTTCGATCGATCGATCGCCTCAGCCAAGCGCTCACAGGCACTGCATCTTGTCCGAATTGCAGCCGCCAATGTTCCTGTTTCAGCAGCAAATGAGTTGACCCCAAAGCATTGCCCATTTGCCGCAAAACCTGTTGGTAGCGCAAAATTTTCAGAGCATCTTTTTGCTCCTTCGCCGACTGCAAAATCGACTGACTCAACTCCCCCAACTCCTTCACCCCCGCTCCCACAGTGCGGTAAAACTCCTCAAAACGGCGCTGTTTGTACCAGTTGAGCAACTCCAGATCCAATCGCTGCGACTCGGCTGCCGATTGTACCGCCAAATACCTGCGCCACCAAGCCAACTGAGACGCCATCGAGCTGAGTAAACTCACCGACAACTCCGACCACTGGCGGCCCGGAGCGTCCGCAGCCACCACAATGCCCGCCGGAGCGTGTTCTGGGGCCGTCCGCAGCGCCACCGTCAGAATCTCGCCAATTCCCGGACTGCGGAGCCACCGCTTCGTCCCCAGTGGCAGTTGGCTCGTGCTCTGTTGCAGTACGCCCGCTTCTGCCAGGGTTTGTTGGATCAAAGCATCTGTTTGGACAGGAATCACGGCATCGGGATTGAGGGCAAATACGGGATTGGCAGCTAGCGCCGTCGCAATTGAACCTTCCTCCTGACCCGGATTCCAAGTAATTACGGCTACTAAAGGACAGGAAAGTGTTTGGGAAACGTGTTGAGCAAAGTTACGATCGAGCTTTTGTAGCGGCAACTCTGGGAACATCGTCGGTGAAGCAGCAGATATTGGTTGCTCAGATTGCTCCTCCTCAGAATGCTGCAAAACCGCCAAACCCGATTTGAGCGAGCGCTCAAATTGCTGATATTTTTCGATTTCCGCACTCTGCTGCCAGGAGTGCAGGATCAATCCTAGCTGTTGGCCCACTAGCCGAACTAATTCTTGCTCTGATCGCTTCCAAGTGCGAGTTGCATTGTGTCCGACAACCAGCAAACCCTCGATCGATTTTCGATTGGCGATTTTCGATTTGAGATTGGGGTTTTCTCCCTCTTGATTTTTCCTCCGAGTGGTCGATGCCAAAAGCGATCGCACCCCCGCCTCCGCCAGCACTTCCCGCCAAGCACCCAACCGCCCGTCTTCCTCCCAATTTTCAATAGCCAGAGGTGCACTTTCTTGCAACAGCCCCACGTCAGCCACATCGAGGGCGTTGAGTGGCGACGGCACTGGCCTGCGGTTGCGGGGCAAATTTTGGCAGACAATCTCAAAGCGATTTTGTTCTTCGCCGTACAGCAGCAGCAAAAAGTATTCGCATTTGAGCCGCCCGCACAACTGCTCAGCGGTATTTTTCAAAGTCGCCTCCCAGTCAGCATCGCTGTAGATGGCGCGAGCTATTCCGGCAGTTAAATCTCGATCGATCTCAGTTTGCTGAATTTTCTCCTCCATCTCCGACACAGGAGCCGTCAGAGCCACTAACTGCGCCACTCCCTGCAGGTAATGCTTTTCATTGTCTTGCCAAATCCGGGGTTCGCTGGCTTCGACTGCCAAAAATCCCAACAATTCCCCTTCGGAAACAATCGGCGCAGCCAACAGAGAGCGAGCGCGGATTTGCTGCATCAACCGCCCCGTCAGCTCAGTTTTCAGAGAACTTTGAGATTCACCGATCCAAACCATTTCTTCCCTGCCCAAAGCCTGATAAAATTCGCCCAAGTCTTGGACGGTGATGCCCGAAGCCGCTCGGCTCGGCCCGCCCAAACCCGGAGTAACTTCGCGGTTGCTGACTCGGCGCCAAAAATAGCGTCGCTCTCGCTCGAACCAATAAACATTGGTGCGCGTCGGCTCGATAAACTCATGAGTTTGTTCGACAACCGCTTGCAAGTATTGGTCGAGCGATCGCAATTCCCCCAACTGCGAAAGCAGCGCTAAAAGAGACTCGTCTGGGTGTTTAACTTGTTGTCGCTGCCAGTCTTTTTCTATTTGGTAAAGAGCAGTTGCCAGCGCTCCAAATACGATCGCCAACTGCGTTTTTTCCCCCGACTTGGGCGACGCTCCCCACACCTGGGTGCCGAGCAAAATCACGCCGTAGCAGCGGTCTTTGTAGCGCAGCGGAAACAGAGTCGTGCCTTGAATATTGAAAGTTTGAGCTGCTTTGCGCCATTCTCCGGCTCTGTTTTCCGATCGCAAATCCGGAACTCCCACCGGGCGGAGCTGAATCACCACTTGTTCCAGCAAATCCCCCGGGCTGAGGGCAAACCGCTGTTTGAGAAAAGACTGGTCGCCGTTAGGAGTCATGCCACCTTTGCCGAACAATCTGTGGGCCTGTCGATCGTACAACCCGATCCAAATCAACCGCCAGTCAAATTCCGCTTGCAAGTAATCGAGTGTTGTCGAAAGTAGCACTTCCACATTCTCCTCTTCTCGGAGAGTCTGGAGAACGCGCTCTAGGGTCGCGATTTGTTCGTCTAAATCCTTTGGTCTTTGCTGCTGCCCCATTTCCAAGCTTCCCCGCACCTTTGTCTAATTTAAAATTACTCACTTAAAAATTCAAAAAAATAAAATGCAAAAGAGTCAACTTATAATATAATCGTCTCACTTATCCTTCAATCTCAAACATTGGATAAAGTCGATCGAAGTTGAAGCAGAAACTTCGCCTTCGCTGTCGGCTCGTGAATATTTTTACTTTCCTTCTCATTTCTAATTTGTAAATTGCCCCAGTACAAATCATTGGATATTTATCAATCAAGTGTACGCCCGCTGTTGTTTTCGGTATTGAAAACCGATGCTGAGTGGCTGCACAACCGCACTCTTCAAGTTCTCGAACTCGCAGCCCGATCCCAGTCAAACCCCGCAACCAGCCAAATGCTCTGGCGATTGCAGAAATCTTTGGGAGTCGAAGATTCTCGCCTCGAACAATCTTTGTGGGGACTGAGCTTTAAAAATCCTGTCGGCTTGGCTGCGGGATTTGATAAAAACGGCGTAGCTGCTGACATTTGGGCAAATTTTGGCTTTGGCTTTGCCGAACTCGGCACTGTCACTTGTCAACCACAGCCGGGAAACCCCCAACCTCGCTTGTTTCGATTGACGGAGGACAGTGCAGCCCTCAACCGCATGGGATTTAACAATCAAGGAGCCGCGGCAATGGCAGCCCGGTTTCAGGCAGCACAGAAACAGTCAAAATTCGATGCCTCGCGCCCGATGCCTCAGTCTCGGTTCCCCTTGGGCATCAATCTCGGTAAATCTAAGGTAACACCGTTAGAGCAGGCAGCAGCCGACTATTTGGAGAGTTTTAAGCTGCTGAAAGATTGGGGTGACTATTTTGTAGTCAACGTTTCGTCTCCGAATACGCCTGGGTTGCGATCGCTCCAAGATGCTGCTGGACTTAGCACAATTTTGGAAATTTTGCAACAAGAAAATCAGGGAACCAAGCCAATTTTAGTCAAGATTGCGCCGGATTTGGAACCAGAGGCGATCGTATCAATCCTCGACTTAGCAAAAACCTACCAACTAGCAGGAATTATCGCCACAAATACCACCATCCGCCGCGACGGATTGAAAACACAAATATTGCGAGAAACAGGCAAGCCAATCGCCGAAGAAGCCGGGGGAATTAGCGGGCTTCCAGTGCGGGAGCGATCGACAGAAGTAATCCGATTTATCTGGCAATATACAAAAGGCGAATTGCCCATAATTGGAGTTGGCGGCATTTTCACCGCCGAAGATGCTTGGGAAAAAATAGCCGCCGGTGC
>NZ_JAUBSA010000102.1:0-15571 GCF_036702115.1 Microcoleus sp. LAD1_D5
TCGATTATCGACTCTCAAGGTCGTGTGATCAATACTTGGGCTGATGTGATCAACCGCGCTAACTTGGGTATGGAAGTGATGCACGAGCGCAATGCTCACAACTTCCCTCTCGATTTGGCTGCTGGTGAAACTACTCCCGTAGCTTTGGTTGCTCCTTCTATCAATGGCTAAGTTTTAGCTATCGATTACAAAAAGCGCTCCTAGAAATAGGGGCGCTTTTTGTTTGAGGAAAATCTAATTTAACACTACTAATGCTTTGCAAAAGTTGGCTTACAGTTTACCTAAATAAATTTTTATCTGACCCTTTATGGACAACGACAAAAATTATTGAGATAGTTATAGAGTTCGCGAAATAAGGGACATTTTTTCTGGACTTCATTTGGATCGATTTCCCTCAATAGCAAAGGAGTATGATCTCCTTTAGAAAAGCGTGCTTTATCGCGATCGAGTTCATCTTGAACACTTGACTCAATTAAATATTCTGATAGTTTTTCTCGACAGCAATCTTTTTCAGCATCGTATTCACTAAATGCTTCTGGATTCTCAAAAGAAACTTTTCTTTGTGTACTTAGCCACCAACGCATGCGTTCATGTCTTTTGCCTCGAAAATCTGAATGTTTAGCTATTGAATTATTCCAATCAGCAATAATCCAAGCTTCGATTTCCGGCGCGGCAAACCCAACAAATTTTTTGATGTCAGCACATTCTGGTATTTTTGATAACTCTGCCAATATTTTTGATTTTTGTGTCTGAGAATCGCGGCAATCCAAATCGTCAAAAACTAAAATCAAGTCGCATTTATTTGTTTCCGCTTTTAAGGCAATAGGAAATTCTTGCTTGATTTGTTCGATTAAATTTTTACCTGTTCTGCCGTAACTACTTGCCTTATTAGCTTTAGGGCCAGGTTTTTGACGAACGGGTGTTTTTCGTTCAAATCTACAGCCCGGAAAAGTTTTTTCTAAAAAAGGAAAGAATCCTCTAACCTCAGCCTCACCGCCACCAGAGAAAACCCACACTACCACGGCCATCCTCCAATACTTGGATCGCCAACACGGTATAAGTCACCTAATTGCCATCCCTCTTCAAGTTTTGGCTCCAGCATTTCTTTTGAAAGAGATTTGACTGAGAAATGGGTTCTGTTTTCGGGATAAAAACAAAGAACATTCTCTAAACGATCGGTAAAGTGATCTAAAAGGTCGGGACTATGCGTGGTAATAATTATCTGAGTTCTGGTGGCAGCTTTTTTAATCCACTCAGCTAAAATTGGCATCCACGAGACGTGCAATCCTAATTCAGGTTCATCAATGACTATCAAAGAAGGAAGAAGTGGAGAATGTAATATAGTTGCCCAACAAAGCATCCTGACAGTTCCATCCGACATTTCATTTAGGTAAAATGCTTCATCATCAATACCTTCAAAATACCATTCTACAGTGAGAGATAGGCGACCAGAAGGTAAAGCTCTAAGGCGACGAGTTTTTGGCAGGATGGACTTCATTGCCTCGTTAATGCTATCTTCAAAATTGATAGATTTTTGGTTTAAATTGTACAATACTAAAGGCAGATTATCTCCCGAAGCAGATAGGTAAATATCACTACCACCTATTTTAGGTTCTGCGGTTCTAATTGAATTCAAATTCATGTTATTGGCATTATAAAATTGCCATTTTGAAATAAATCCAATTAATTCTCTTCTAATTTTGTAAATAGGTGTATTTTCTGGTGGTAAGAAAGTATATTCAAGCAGTGTCGGAATTGTCAACAAACCAAAAGAATTTGTAGGAATGTTATCTAAAGGTTCAAACTGAGTTGACTCTTGACCGGGAGACTTGTAAACAGATAAAACTCCTTGCCCTAATTCTCTGTTATGCAATTTATAGTAATAGAAAGGTGGCTGGCGGCAAGTTTCCTGCAAATCTTCTCCGCCATATAGATATTCTTCAGACATGCTCGCCCTTACTTTTTGTCGATCGGTATAAAGTTTGAAATCAAGAATTGCGCTGTCTTTTTGAAGATTACCAGTTTGGTTAATTTGCGAAAAACAGCAAGCTATACTGACCTTTGCTGGACTTTCAACATTGACATCTAAAATTCTACCACCACCAATTTTAGAAACAGCATCCTCAAAACTACTCACGTCCCGATTTGCGTCGGGAATAGCTATTAGGCAATCTTTTAAAAATTTTAAACAACTGATAAAATTGCTTTTGCCTGAACCGTTTGAGCCGATAAATATATTAAGGTTGTTTAAATTTACAGATGGATCTAAGTATAGATTTTTATAATTCTTGGTTGTCAAAAATCGAATAATTGGTTGATTCATACGATCGCTCCGGTGATACTTCAGAAAGTTAGGGCAGGCAAGATGCCTACCCTACAAAGGTAAAAAAATATTTTTTTACCCTTTAACTCTCGATTTTGGATTAGCCGTTACTGAACAAACTTCTTGAATGCCAGAGTCACGTTGTGGCCGCCAAATCCAAAGGAATTCGACAGCGCCACATCAACTTTTAGATCGCGGCTTGTATGAGGAACATAGTCCAAATCGCACTCAGGATCGGGATTTTCCAGATTAATTGTCGGCGGGATTTTGTCATTGGCGATCGCCATTACCGTCGCCACCGCTTCAATTCCCCCAGAACCGCCCAAAAGATGACCCGTCATTGACTTGGTAGAACTAATTGCTACTTTATAAGCGTGCTCTCCCAAAACCTTCTTAATCGCCTTCGTTTCCGTAGAATCGTTGGGAAGCGTGCTCGTGCCGTGAGCGTTGATATAGCTCACCATATCGGGTGTCAAACCCCCATCCTTGAGGGCTAAAGCCATTGCTCGCGAGGCACCTTCGCCCCCCGGTACCGGCGAAGTCATGTGATACGCATCGCAGGTTAAACCGTAGCCGACGATTTCTGCGTAAATCTTCGCGCCACGCGCCAGAGCGTGTTCCATTTCTTCTAGAATCAGAATGCCAGCACCTTCGCCGACGACAAAACCATCACGATCGCGATCGAACGGACGAGAAGCATGAGTCGGGTCATCATTGCGAGTCGAAAGCGCCCTGGCTGCAGCAAAACCCGCCACGCACAAAGGTGTCACCGCAGCTTCAGTACCGCCGCAAATCATGGCTTGCGCGTAACCCCCCTGAACTAGGCGAAACGCATCACCCACGGCATTTGACCCGGCAGCGCAAGCCGTCACGGTGCAAGAGTTTGGTCCTTTAGCGCCCGTTTGAATCGCCGTCAGGCCCGCGGCCATATTCGCAATCATCATGGGAATCATAAACGGGCTGCATCGATCGGGGCCGCGATTCAGATATATCTCTTGCTGATCTTCTAAAACCTTCAGGCCGCCAATGCCAGTGCCAAGAATGACACCCACCTGTTCTGCGTTCAGGTCATTAATCTCAAACTTCGCATCAGCAACAGCTTGTTTGCTCGCTGACACCCCAAACTGAGCAAAGCGATCCATCCGCTTTGCTTCCTTGCGGTCTAAATAGTCGTGTGGGTCGTAACCCTTCACCTCTGCGGCAAAGCGGCAGTCGTGCCGCGACGGGTCGAATAAGGTGATCGGGCCTATACCATTCTTCCCCGTAAGCAACCCATCCCAATATTCGGACAAGGTATTGCCGATCGGTGTAATCGCGCCGAGACCCGTGATAACAACGCGCTTACGCTCTAAATTTGTCATGATTTCAGTTTCAAAAAATTAAACACCCAGAACGCAGAACAAAAGAGGAGTTTCCAGTTTTCTAACTTCTCTCCTCTTAGGGGAAAAGGCAGGTATTTTATGCTTTTGGAGCTGCAAGTTTGCTGCTGATGAAATCTACAGAAGCTTGAACCGTAGTAATTCCTTCGGCTGCTTCGTCGGGAATTTCAATATCAAACTCTTCTTCCAATGCCATGACCAGCTCTACAGTATCTAAGGAATCTGCTCCTAAATCGTTAGCAAAGTTGGCTTCGGGCTTGACTTCGCTCGGATCGACTTCCAGTTGCTCTGCCACAATTTTCTTGACTTTAGCAAAAATGTCGTCTGGGCTCATAACATCGTGTCCTCATTGGTTGCTGCGTATCTAATCTTATCCGAAAGGGGGAGCTGCAATAGAAATGCTGGCCGCTTTTCTAAGTGACACGGGGCGGTGGCAATTGGGACACGGACGATCGCAGCAACTCTAGGACTGTTATGGGGTGGCGATCGCTATTTGAATAGTTCTGGAGGCATAAACTCTATCTGGCGGTGCACACCGTACCTTACCGCTACCAATAGTGTTGCAAAGCAATTTTTGCGTCCCGGACTGATTGAATGACTATCTCCAAGAGATCATGCCCTAGTGACTGCTTGTCCCCTAGAAATTCTCAAAAGCAACGCCCAAACGCATACGATCCGTCTTGCTTTCCTACTTGCGATCGCACTCAGATAACCTCAACGGACTCAATGGAAGTATCGCATCTGTACATCGCATCTGTACAACGATGGAGTTTGCCTACGCTGCGTTCCCGACAAACACCAACCACCTCTTAGCCCCTATCTAGCGCCTGCTGCACCATGTACTGCCCGAGTTTCCCGGATGCGCCTACGATAAAAACCTTCTTCATATTCCTTCCCTACACATAACGTCTGAATTGAGCGGCAAACGAGCGCCTCGATCTCAACACCAAAATATCACTTTTGTCAGATCCAAGGATATGTTATACACCGATCACTTCACAATTACTTATGTTTCGCGAGCGCCCATAGCTTCTCTGGACTCAACAACGGAGCCAACCATCTTTGCTTGCTTAATCTCGGCTGAAAAACGACAAATTTAACAGGCGCCATCTGTTCCGCCTAACGGTGTGCTTGAGGGGCTGTCACAACCATTGCATCTACACCAGTGACTTTCGCCAGCCGGCTCCAAGCGAATTGTTAGACAGCTTAACATCAACTCTACTTACAAGATCAGAGATTGCACTTTGTCCATCAATTGTGGATGATTCCCCTCATTTCATGGATTTTCAGGAAGAAGCGCCTCCATATATGGGGCAATATAATTGCGACCTTTTTCGATATAGTACGTTGTAAACAGAGATTCAAACTCCTGTTTTACTAATTGAAGTGCAGCATTCAAACGTGGGCGACCGTATACTAAGAACTGAGCCGTCGAATATGCATAGTATTCTTTCTCTTTATCGGGAATATTTTTCTTGAATGCATCTTGGTAAAGCCCACGTCCCTCCTCAATCAATTGTTTAATGGGTGAAGTAAAATGAATAGACTCTCCACTTGGAAAATCGATTGTTTTATTTTGAATAAATCCAATCACCTTCTTCATACATTCACGGGTCTGTTCAACTGATAAGCATCCCTCATCTTTTCGTCTAAATCCCCATTGAATGCAACCATTTGTAACTTCAAGAACTCGTAAAATTGCGAGGTTATCAAGCTCTTTTGATTCGATTTTATGCAATTCATGAATATGATGCTCAATCCGTTTACTAAATCCGTCGAAATCAGTTTCAAAATATTCTTTGAGCTCTTTGATCTGGGCTAACTGTTGCCAGTCGAACATTATTGAGTTTAACATTATTGAATTCCCTCCAAATCATTTATGTTTAGGAAGTATCGGCCGGTAATGACTACCTCAATCCGCTCAAAACCTTCATTCTTATCATAGCGATACTCAAGCGTTTTGAAATCTTGATCCTAGCTTGCCCGAACGATCAAAACTTCAAGAAGGCGTTCTTGAAGTTTTGATTGAACTCCTCGGCAATACTTCTGTCATTTGGACTAGCAAAGTAGCAACTCCCATCAAGGTAGGGAGAATTGTAGGAGAAATCAGTGGGTTAAAACCCCTCCTCCAGTAACTTTTGCCCTTGCTCTTTTTGAGGAGCTTTGTAAATTGTGACGGTTTGGGGCAATTGTGCTTGACCCGACTGCATGATTTGACATCTTGGCTGAGATGAAAAGCAGAATCATAAACTACCGCTATGTCTGGAACCCGATGATTTTGCAACTACCGACAGCATTGAAGTACAGTCCCACTGATAACCCAGCAAGCTAACGGTTTAGTTCAGCCACCTTGGCTTATTTACTCTTAAATCATAACACTCTAATGGGTCGGCTGTAACGATGTGCTATGCTCGATCGCTTAACAATTACTTATGCTAGTGCGATCGCCCTTCGCCTTTGCGAACTGACAAACTTAGTAACTCATTTTTGCTTGCCCAGCAGTGCTCGCAGATACATAACTTTGAGGGTGCGATCGATTCCAGTGTCTAGACGAACCATCAGCGATGCAATTTTTCCACAAGCGCCTTAAGCAGATTAGCCCGATCGCCCCGCCACCAACCTGAAAACTGCGTTTCATCTGTGCCTTAAAAGAGGGGGGCTTTCACGCGAGTTTTCTGTAAGGATATGGAGAGGGGAAACGAAGCAGGAAGCATCCCGACCTCCACCGCTCTCGTTTCTTGTCCCTTGCCTTTTCTCCCCTGCAGAAACGATTATGCCATCCCAAACTCTCAGATATGCTTACTTTCCCGGTTGCGTTGCCCAAGGGGCGGCCCGCGAACTTTACTTGTCTACCCAAGCGCTGACTCAAGCGTTGGGGATTGAACTGGTGGAACTCAAAAAAGCTTCCTGCTGCGGTTCTGGCACTTTCAAGGAAGATTCGCAGTTACTGGAAGATACTGTCAACGCTCGCAATATTGCGTTGGCTGAGGAACTGAATCTGCCTTTGCTGACGCATTGCAGCACTTGTCAAGGGGTAATCGGTCATGTGGACGATCGCCTCAAGGAATCTCAGAAAACTGATCCCAACTACGTAGATAAAGTTAACGGTTTACTGGAAAAACAAGGCTGTTCACCTTATCAAGGCAGTACCGAGGTGAAACATCTGTTGTGGGCGATCGTTGCAGATTACGGGCTGGAGGAGGTGCAGAAGCGAGTCACCCGCAAGCTTTCGGGTTTGAAGTGCGCGTCTTTTTACGGGTGCTATCTGCTGCGAGCTCAGGATAAGCTGCTTTACGATGACCCGCACCAACCGGAATCGATGGAAAATGTATTTCGGGCGATCGGGGCAACTCCGGTTTATTATCGAGGGCGGACGCAGTGCTGCGGTTGGCCGCTGGCGAGTTACGCAACTGAGCAATCTTTTGGGATGGCCGGCAAACACATTCAAGATGCTCTTGACAATGGCGCTGATTGTATGGTAACGCCTTGTCCGCTTTGTCATTTAAATTTGGATTCGCGACAGCCGGAGGTGGAAAAAGTAATCGGGCGCAAGTTGGGTTTGCCCGTGTTGCATTTGTCGC
Organism: Microcoleus sp. LAD1_D5; assembly: GCF_036702115.1. NCBI lineage: Bacteria > Bacillati > Cyanobacteriota > Cyanophyceae > Oscillatoriales > Microcoleaceae > Microcoleus > Microcoleus sp. LAD1_D5. Next base: position 7,284 of record NZ_JAUBSA010000102.1, read on the forward strand.
AATTGGTGGCTTTAGCTTTGGGTGTGGAGCCGAAAAAACTAGGACTCGATCGACATATTGTTTCCACAAAGCCCGTGTTAGAAAAATTAGGCTTTTAGTGGATCGATTTACACAGATTTGTAGTAAAGATGTCCGTCCTTGATAACTCCGCTCTAACCACGGACGTACTCAGTAGGAACCTACTTTGATAAGGCTCGCAGCGTGAATAACTGTGAAGTTTTGTCGCTTTTTCGCTAAGTGCTTCCAGGCACTGCGGTAGACTAACCTTTAATTCTCTGTGCAGGCTATAGCGGTGGCATCTCGCCGTCAAATCTGTTAATTCGCAGAGCAAGGAAATTTTTAGTGACTCGTTGGGAGCCTTTATTCAATGTCTCATTCAGTCAAAATTTACGATACTTGCATCGGCTGCACTCAATGCGTCCGCGCTTGTCCGACTGACGTTTTGGAGATGGTGCCCTGGGATGGCTGCAAAGCAGCTCAGATTGCCTCATCTCCCCGCACCGAAGACTGTGTAGGCTGCAAGCGGTGCGAAACTGCTTGCCCCACCGATTTTCTGAGCATCCGGGTTTACCTGGGAGCCGAAACCACTCGCAGTATGGGTCTAGCCTACTAAATATCGATCGACACCGATCGAATTACGGGCACAAGAGAGGGGGCGATTACATTGCCCCTTCTTTTTTTGTCGCGGAATCGGCATTCTGGGGCCGGAAGAAGGTAAAAATGATAAAACGTGAGTTTTATTGCGATCGCTAAGCAGGAGTAGTACGTTAAATGTGCGGAATCGTTGGCTATATTGGCACGCAAGCAGCAAGCGAGATTTTGCTAGCAGGATTGGAGAAACTAGAATACCGGGGCTACGATTCAGCGGGTCTCGCTACCATCTCGGAAGGGGAAATTACCTGCGTCCGAGCAAAGGGCAAATTGCACAACCTCCGGGAAAAGCTAGCAGAGATAGACTCTCCGGCTCCCATTGGCATCGGACACACCCGCTGGGCAACTCACGGCAAACCAGAGGAATATAACGCTCACCCTCACCTGGATAATAGCGGGCGAATTGCGGTAGTTCAAAATGGAATTGTCGAAAATTATCGCGATTTGCGGAAAGAATTGAAAGCAAAGGGACATAAATTTGTCTCGGATACCGATACAGAAGTTATTCCTCATTTAATAGCTGAGTTTTTTGCAGAAGCAAAAAGGGAGAAGGAAGAAAGAAAAGAGAAAAAACCAGAAAAAATTGCTGATTTGTCGTTTTTAGAAGTCGTTGCAAAGGTGGTAAATCGGTTAGAAGGAGCCTTTGCGATCGCCGTTATTTGCGCCGATTTTCCCGACGAAATAATTGTCGCCCGACAGCAAGCTCCTTTGGTGATTGGCTTTGGTGCTGGCGAATTTTTCTGCGCTTCCGACACGCCGGCCTTAGTATCTCACACCCGCACTGTTTTGTCGTTGGAAAATGGCGAATTGGCAAGGCTAACTCCGATGGGAGTAGAAGTTTACAGCTTTGCAGGGGAAAGGCTGAAAAAAAGCCCGCGCATCCTTGGTTGGAGTCCGGTTTTAGTCGAAAAACAAGGCTTCAAACACTTCATGCACAAGGAGATTTACGAACAGCCCGCCGTAGTCAGAGCTTGTTTAGAGGCTTATTTAGACAGCGATTGGCAGCCAGGAAATCCGCGCTCTCCCATCAATCTCAACTTGCCCAAGGAACTTTGCGCCGATGTCGAACAAATTTCAATTCTCGCCTGCGGAACGAGCTGGCACGCCTCGCTAATCGGCAAATATTTGTTGGAACAGTTAGCTAATATTCCCACTGCGGTGCAGTACGCTTCTGAGTACCGCTACGCACCGGCACCGCTGACAGCAAATACTTTAACTATTGGGGTAACACAGTCGGGAGAAACGGCGGACACGCTGGCTGCTTTGGGGATGGAACAGCAGCGCCGCGCTGGTTTTACTGATAAATTCCGGGCGAGAATGTTAGGCATTACTAACAGAACCGAAAGTTCGATCGCCCACATGATGCCACACGTAATCAACACCCACGCCGGTATAGAAATCGGCGTGGCTGCCACTAAAACTTTTGTTACTCAGTTGATGGCATTCTATTTCTTAGCTTTGGATTTGGCGCACCAGCGGCAAACAATCAGCAGCGAGAGATTGGCAGAGATTATTGTAGCTTTGCGCCAGTTGCCAGCGGAAATTGAGAAGTATTTGGAGATTCAAGAACAGTATGTGGAGGAATTGTCCCACCAGTTTACAGACACCCAAGATTTTATTTTTTTGGGGCGGGGAATTAACTTTCCGATTGCTTTGGAAGGGGCGCTGAAACTGAAGGAAATTAGCTACATTCACGCCGAAGGGTATCCGGCGGGAGAGATGAAACACGGCCCGATCGCCCTTTTGGATGCGAAAGTGCCTGTAGTGGCGATCGCCATGCCAGGAAGCGTCTACGAAAAGGTGCTTTCTAACGCTCAGGAAGCGAAGGCCCGCGACGCCCGTTTAATTGGCGTTACGCCGAAGCAAGGTGTGGCGGAAGCCGAGATTTTTGACTACATTTTGCCGGTGCCTTTGGTGGATGAATTATTGTCGCCGATTGTAACAGTGATTCCGCTGCAATTGTTGGCTTATCACATTGCGGCGCGTCGAGGTTTGGATGTGGATCAGCCTCGCAATTTGGCGAAGTCAGTGACGGTAGAATAAAGGAAGTTATTAGTCAGTAGTCATTAGTCATTAGTTGGTTGTTGGTTGTTGGTTGTTCGTTCTAATAACCAATAACCAATAACCGATGCCCGATGCCCGATGCCCGATCGCCTATTTCCTCTGGCTGACTCCGCAAATTGCGGCTAACAGCAACCAGCTTGTAGTATTGAGTCGAAAATCAAACAGTGTCACATCTACAGTGTTAAAAAGCGTACAGGCGGCGAAGGCTAATAAATAACTGAAAAAAATTAGGCGATCGGCCGCTATTACATCTTGAGAAACTACCTGATTTGTGCTATTAATTATAGATTTTTGATTGAACACTAAAGCATTTTCCGCTACTTCCTGTGTTGCTATTTGCTCGTGTTTGATATCCGCCGAAAAAAGCGGCCAATTCGCCAGCAGCAAAACACCCCTAGCCAAAACCCAACCAACTAAACCAAACAACAAAAGCGTTGCGGGTATTCCCGTTTCCGCAGTCAACATCAGTATCAAACTGTGAGGATGACCCAGCCATTCTTGCATTTGAGCTTGATAGAGAGGCGTAAAATTTCGCAATCCCCAACCAGTCCAAGGACGCTGCTGAGTCATGGACCAAGCAAATTCCCACTGAGTTTTTCTCAAAGTAGCAGTCGGTCGATTTGGGAACATCTCGTCGGTGAGTCTAGCCCAAAAGAAAGCAGGGACAATTATTCGCAAATACTGCCGCAGTGGTTCCGGGCCAAAGGCAGACAAAAAAACTGTGCTAGCCAAACTAAAAACCGCAGCTAATAATTTTTTATAACCCGCATAAAATGCAAAAGCCAAAACTGCCAAAACTGCCAGTCCCCAAGCATTGCGAGAATTAGTAAAAATCAAAGCAACAGCATTTCCGATCGCTGCAAAACTTAAAAATAGGAATTGGGCATTGGGCATTGGGCATTGGGCATTGGGCATTGGTAAGTGGTGACGACCGCCAACGGACAATTGACAACTGACTTCTACCATCCACAGTCCCAGTGCTAAAATAAAAGCAATCGTCAGATAGCAAGCTAAAATATTAGCGTACATAAACACAGAAGCCATGCGGCCGGGGGGATTGCCTTGGGGTGCGAGTACCCAGCCAAAAACAGGCTGCAATTGATCGATGCCACTCCAGCCTAAAAATTGCTGTCCCAGGCCTAAAATTATCACTGGAATTGAACTAATTACAATCATCCAAGACAATTGCCGCAATTGAGGCAAAGTTTGAATTAAACTGCTGAAAGCGGCAAACAGTATAAAGAACGGCAAGAAATTGTACAACCCTACAAAAGCCTCAATGCGGTTGTGGGCAAAAACCGCTGTGACGACTAGCAGGGCGCTCAGAATTGCGAATCCTCGATTCAACGGGCGGCGACTAATTTGACGGAACTTTTGCTTGCAAGTGCCGGCCAATCCCAGGAATAAACCTAAAGCTCCCAAAATCGGAATTAAGGGAAAAATCAGCATCCCCACTTGGGCGAAATTCCAAGGGATTTGCAGGCGGGTATCTGGATGTTTTTGGAGGCGAGACTTGAGATTTTCGGCTGTCTGTTTGGCAGCTAATTTCAACCGATTTTTGATATTCACCCACACTCCCAATCTCAAATCTAAAATCTACAATTTACCATCGTTAAGCTAGTTCCCAAACGCATTCCGATCGCGTCAGGCGAATTTGAGCTAGGGCAAAAATGGTCGGGATAATGCGGCCGTAGTTCGTGGAAATCGATCGCCAACCCAAATCCGCTAAAAACCAAGTCCACATTACCGGGCCGACCAAAGAAAATACGCTCCGCGTCGCACCGTAACGAGCTGCACTTACCGCCATACCGCGCCGCGCCGTCTGAATTGCGACATAATTTTGAAACTGGGTTGCTGCAGTTGCAGTGCCTGCAAGCACTCCTTGTTTTGCCATTTGATAGGTGGCAAAATGCAGCGCAAATTGATTGGCCATTAGTTTGAGCAACATTGGTTTTAAGATGGAACTAACAGCTAAAGCGCTGCCACCTTTGAACAGTAAACCCAGGGGGTCTTTTTCTGCAGAAATTGGCAGGGGTTCTGAGAGTTTGGACTCAACGATCGCTCGCTGTACGCGCACTGTCAGCGCTTGCTGTTCATCTGCCGGTAAACGCTTCCACGCCCGCCCCATTAAGTGCAGAAATACTTCTGCCTCTAAGTCGGTGGTTGACAACTGTTTGGGATAAGGGATTTTGAGATAGCGACAAACTTGAATTAGTGCTTGTCTGTAAGTGACTTGTTGGGTTCGCCCTCTGAGTACCGTCAACCCGTCGGCTGCAAGATAGCGAAACCGCTGTTCTACGGCGTCGAGCCATGCTTGGCGATCGCGACTTTGTACGTCTATGGGTGCGGGGGTTTGCACGTAATCTAAAGGGTTAAACTTGCGGCTGAACAGAAGTTCTGTTAGTTGCTGCAATTCTTCTTCTGTTGTCAATTCTAGTGCTGCTCTGAGTTCGTCCAAGACTGTTGCCCTCCCCTATTCGATTTTAGATTTTAGATTTTAGATTTTAGATTGCTGCTGGTAGACAACCATTGGGATTTAGGATTTACCCACAGTGGCATTTTTTTATCTGGTCTTAATCATGGATTTGTGCTGTCCTTTATTCTACTACTTGGTGCAGGGCTATGGCGTCCCGCCCCGCAAGCTACAGCTCTTTTGAGTCATCGGTAAGGTGCAAATTCAGCTCGCAGCCTTTAAGCTGATGTGTAGATTCATAAGGCTGACTGATTGATTATGTTTGATGTTGCGGTGATTGGTGCGGGTATGGCGGGGCTGAGTTGCGCTCAACGGTTGCGTCAAGCTGGTTATGCTGTGGCGGTTGTTGAGAAATCTCGCGGTGCGGGGGGACGTGTTGCTACCCGCCGCGTACAGGGCACTAGGGCCGATCACGGGGCGCGGTATCTGGAACCGCAGGGGGATGGGGTGCAGGGGTTAATTGAGGTTTTGTTCGATCGGCACATCCTCAAACTCTGGACTGATACTGTCTGGGAATTCAGACAGGGAAAACTTTCTGCTATTCCTAGTTGTTGTTATGTCGCACCTGCTGGAATGAATGCTGTGGGTAAGTATCTAGCGGAGGGTTTAGAGATTTGGTTTGGCCGCCGCGTACAAGCTATTTCTACTACAGATAACCAAATGTGGCAGCTTTCTCTGGAAGTTACTGATGACAATTTACAGACGCCTCAAGAATTGATTGCTAAGGCTGTTGTAGTAGCAATTCCGGCTCCTCAAGCTTTAATGTTTTTGAATTCGGAAATTGGTTTTAAACCTGATTTAATTGACAAATTGCGTTCTGTAGAGTACGACCCTTGCATTACCGTTATGGCTGGCTATTCTGGGACAAAACAGCAAGATTTAAGTAATCTAAATTCGCAGTGGAAATCTGTTTCTTTTCCAGATCATGCTGATTTAGCTTGGGTTGGTTTAGATAGTAGCAAGCGGCTCGATCCGCAGCAGCCGGTGTTTGTGGTTCACAGCAGTGCAAATTTTGCAGAACGCTATTTAGAAGCTGCTGATTTGGAAACTGTCGGTCGGGAATTGCTCGATCGCACTTCTGAATCTTTAATCCCTTGGCTGAAACAGCCGGAATGGTTACAGGTTCACCGCTGGCGCTATGCTTTTTGTCGAAATCCTTTGCCTGTTTCTTGTTTGCCTGCTGGGGGGACTTTGCCCTTGGTTTGTGCGGGGGATTTGTGCGGGGAAGGTCAAATAGAGGGTGCTTTGCGATCGGGTTTGGCGGCGGCTAATTGGGTAAATTCTCAGTTGCAAAATTTGCCCTTAGATTCAACCCTAAATTGGTAATATGGCTAAAAGTCAGGTTCTGTTCGTAAGAAAATAAAAGTTAAGCTGATTAGGAATTACGCAGAAACCTGGTTTTTTACGGAAATACTGTATTTGAGATTTTAACACTGGTGAAAAACCCGGTTTCTTTGATATTTATGCGTAAGCCCTACTAATGTTAGGTTTGGTTATGTAATGACAATTTAAAGCAAAGCAAGTGGTTGAGATTAAACCAATCAAGCAACATCAAATTGAACAAGCCAAGCAAGTAGTCATGGCGGTATGTCTAGAAATTTGGCATGGCGTACTAACTAAGGATGAGTTGAGGGGCTATGATTCGATGTCTGATATTGACAATGTACGATCGCACTATTTCGACAATAACGGCACCTTCTTGGTAGTGGTTGACGGTGAGCAGGTTGTAGGCACTGGAGCAATCCGAAAACTCGATGATGAAATCTGCGAACTTAAGCGGATGTGGTTTCTCAAAGAGTATCGAGGACAGGGGTTAGGCTGGAAAATGGCTCAAATACTCTTTGATTTCGCACTCGCGGCAGGTTATCGGAAGATTAGGCTTGACTTAGCAAACGAAGAGCGACAACCAGACGCACTCAAACTTTATAGAAAGCTTGGCTTTTATCCAATTGAGAGATACAACGATAGTCCATGTCATGTATTTATGGAGAAGTTATTGTAATAGCAAGGACAAAGAAGCAGAGCTTTATCCCAAACGCTGCACCTCCTCCACCGACAGAGAAAGCGCCTGGGCAACTTGTTCGACGGTTAAACCCATTGCCAGTAGTTGGGGGATGGCATCTCGTTGTGTTTGCTCCACGCGATCAGCTCGTTGACGCTCAGCTTCAGCCCGCTGGCGTTCCTGTTCCGTGTGAAGGCGTTCGAGTCGAGCTTGCTCGCTCCCCGTCAGCAACAAATTCCCCTGGTTATCCCACCAGCGCAACCAACGCTGTGTCTGATTTTGATAGCTGCCTTCCCATACGCCTAACTCTACTCCCATGCGGTCGATCAGGTAATGTCCGCGATCGTTCGGTTCCAATCGGTGATAGCGGCCATTCACCCAATTGTGGACTTCGAGTTGGCTGGTTTTAATTACATAGATGGCGTAGTAGGGAATGCGGATAATCTGTTCGTATACCCAAAACTTCCCTGGTTTCTGAGTAGTACCTTCTGGCAAACGAGATAAAGGCGTGTTGTCTCGTTCTTCGGAACCATCTCCACTCGCCAATTCGATCGCAATTATTGGCACCATATACTCGCGCCAAATCACGTAAGAGCGACGAATTTCGCCGTCTAACAAAGGCGGAACGTTGGGGACGTAGAACCAGTCAGGGGCTTCGGCTCCGCGTTCTGGTGGGTCGGTTTCGCGCCAGTAGATGCCACTATCTTGCCCGATCGCATATTGTCCGTCGGGGTGAAGCGTTTGCAGTGTGCTTTCTAGGGAGTCGGTGAGCAGGATGCTCTGGGGATGTTCTTGGAAGTTCTTCACGAACGTGCCGTCTGATTCGGGGAGTTGGGTGTGATCCGGGAAGGCGGGCGGCAACCCTGTCGCACTAAGACTTTGGGTCATGGCTGGTACGCGAGCGACTGGCGATCGAACTGATGCTCTGTTATAGCATAGCGATTGTCGATCGATTTGTGTGGTTGAAGATAGCCCTCGTTCTGAAAAATCGAGCCATCTCCATACAAAAAAATGGAAAACTGGTGTAACCCACATTCCGCAGATGTGTGTGGAATTTTTTATCAGTTGTGAAAAGTTGGAGTCAAAAAGTTTTTCCCT
>NZ_JAUBSA010000103.1:0-15563 GCF_036702115.1 Microcoleus sp. LAD1_D5
TAAAACACTCTATCACAGTTCTGGGGAAATTAAAGCCGTCCTAAAAGGACCGGGCTTTAGACCCATTTTCTTGGTAAAGATGCTTGGACTGTAAAGCTAAATGGTCACACTCGTTCCAAAATTTATGCTGTCGGCTAATGACGTGTTTCTCTACTAATTGCATTTGACTCGACCACTCAAATGGTTTATATTTTCTAGTATACCAGATTAATTAGAAGTTTGACAATATGTCTAGAATAAAATTTAAGCCTGATAACAAAGTGGCGTATGATAAGGTTCCCGTGCAGTTCAAAGTATTGCCTGGAGTTAGAGAAAAGCTTAAAGCCGTTCCTAACTGGCAAGAACGGCTTAGAGGAATTGTTGATGAATTGATTCAAGAAGTGGACAATCAGTAATATTTGTCTATATTTGGGTAGAAATTAGCTTACAGTTTCATACCCCCTCTATCAGATAAGACTAAGGCCAACTGTCACAGGACGATCGATTTTTAGGGTGCATCTTGCACCATTCTCAAGAACAGGCAAGATGCCTGTTCCACAAAGAGTGAGTTTTCTTGTGGGTGGGCATCCTGCCCGCCCGTAAAAAACCTAATTGAAAATGGTGCAACATCTCAGGTGCGTCAGACATCGTTATTGAAAGATTATTGAAGATTTCCGGTAGTAGAACACCTTACCATATATGCCAGTGGCGTCCAGGACGGCCAGACTCGGCGGTTGAAACCACGTCTACACTTGCTTCTCGTCCCAGCAGAGGAGGACTAAAGAATACAGGAGGTATTATTGCCGGATTTGATATTACTTGCTGCCCAGCCAAATCGGATAAGCAGAAGAATCCTCAGCTTTCAACTTTTGGGCCTGATAACTCTTGCTAGTCCAACTAGCAACTGTTTGCAGGCTTTCTGTCAAACAACTTTCGCTGCCAAACGCTTCAAATCCCAAAGTCCACCAGGCGCTGCCATTAATGTTCAACTGAGTAAGTTCCACGGTGCAACCTTGGGGAATTGGGGCTTCCACAGGCACAGACATCAGGGAACCAGGGGCCGAAACTTGATAAAGACGCTGCGCTCGCTTTTTCTTGACTCCCACCCACTTTCCGGTCGCCACAATATCCGCCGGTATCGGCGCCATCGTGTCCGCACAAACCCACTTCAGCCACTTCTCGGCTTTGCCTTCCCAGCGATTGGCGAACTGCATCGTCCCCAACTCTGCCTGACGCCACTTTACCTCCAAGGTTTTCCCACGCAGCTTCACTCCCAAGTAGTCGCAGTTAGGTACTAGCAAATATATGTCTTCCCGCTCTTCAGGAGGCGAAAGATACGCGCCGAGACTCTCGCTTCCAAACCATTGATTGATCGATTTTGGCAGTGCACCGCTATAAAACCACCGCATTTCCAGACTGGCCCGCATAAATTTTTCCTCCGTTCCACAATTTTTGTCAAACCCAGACTGGATTTGCCATACACCATCGACTTTTGTGCCTCTCCACTCTATCCTCCCCCCTCTGGGGCCCTGAGTCTACCCACAGTCATACCATTTTAGATTTTAGATTTTAGATTTGGGAATGACTGAGTATATAAGGGTTTAGAGCTTGCATACAGTTGCATTTTTTTTTAAACTGGTGTCAGATCGAGGTATTTAAAAAAAATTTCTCACAATCCTTTACATATCTTCACAAGTCTGTTACATTTATTTACAGTACACTAAAAACCATTTAGGAAAAAAAACATGAGTAACAGAGGCTTAATGCTGGACGACCAAGGCAAAATGAACAATTTTGCGATCGAGCCGCAAGTATACGTCGATGACGAACCCCGCACTGGCTTTACCCCCTACGCCGAACGCTTAAACGGCCGCCTTGCCATGATTGGCTTTGTTTCTCTCTTGGCTTTAGAAGTTTCGACCAAGCACGGGCTGATTAGCTGGCTGACTCACCTGTAATGATTTTGTTAACAATTAAACTATATGGCTATGGATCGCTGGCGGTACACAAACGGCGATCCATAGCTTAACTATTTTGAGGGGCAAGGTTTGGTGAGACAATTAAAATTAAATATTTTTGTTTTACCCTACCCGTAAAAAGAATGCTCAAACGAATTGCGGCAATACTTCTGGTTGTTCTAAGCCTCACCTTGACCGGTTGTGTGTCTAAAGTCACTGGACTCAAAAGCTACGTTGATACTGGCGATGGCTATCAATTTCTTTATCCTAACGGCTGGCTGCCGATCGCGGTTTCTAACGGGCCCGATGTGGTGTTCCGCGATTTGATTCAGCAAACCGAGAACGTCAGCGTGGTAATCAGTCCAGTCGCGAAGGACAAAACTCTGGCGGATTTGGGAACGCCGACGGATGTGGGATACAAGCTCAGCAAAAGTGCGATCGCCCCAAGTGATTCCGGCCGTGAAGCTGAATTAGTCAATGCAGAAGCTCGTGAATCGCGATCGAAAAACTATTACATATTAGAATATGCCGTTAAGTTGCCAAACCAAGAACGCCACAACTTAGCGAGTGTAGCCGTCAGCCGCGGCAAACTTTTTACTCTTAACGTTTCCACTACCGAAGAACGCTGGCCCAAGGTAAAAGAAGCTTTTGAGAAAGTTGTTAAATCTTTCTCTGTTTATTAGGTTAAAAAGTAATTGGGGAGGGGGAAGAGGGTGCAGGGCATTGGGGAGCGGGAATAGTTGAGTTTATTTTTCTTCCTTCTTACCTCTTCCTTCTTACCTCTTACCTCTTCCTTCTTCCTTCTTCCTTCTTAACTTATGAAAAATCCCACTTTTGTATTAGCTTCAGCTTCTCCAGCGCGCCGTCGCCTCCTAGAAAATGCCGGCATTCAAGCTGTGATTTGCCCCAGCGACTTTGATGAAGGGCAAATACAAATGAGGGATGCCACTAATTTAGTGCAGGTTTTAGCAGAGGGAAAAGCTGAGGCTGTAGCTAAGTTTTTACTGGCTAATTCTCACCCGCAAATCCCTAATCCCAAATCCTGTTTGGTGTTGGGATGCGATTCAATTTTGCTCATAGATGGCGAAATTCACGGCAAACCAAAGGATGCGGAAGAAGCAATCTCGCGATGGCATAAAATGCGCGGTAAGGTAGGCGAACTGTATACGGGTCATGCTTTAATTGATACTAAATTCGATGACTTGGGTGAGGCAAGGTCGCGATCGCTCATTCGCTGTCAAGTTACAAAAGTTCATTTTGCGGAAGTTACCTCGCGCCAAATAGCGGCTTACGTCGCTACCGGAGAGCCCCTCGCCTGTGCAGGCTGTTTTGCACTCGAAGGTAAAGGCGGCTTTTTTGTGGAACAAATCGAAGGATGTCACACAAATGTGATCGGTTTGAGCTTACCTCTGCTGCGGCAAATGCTCAGCGAAATGGGATATGATGTGGCGGATTTCTGGCAATCTTAAAGTTTGGTGGACAGGGGACTATTTACATTGCCCATAATCTCAGAAATCGGGAGGCAGAGCAACAGTAAAATGCGTTCCCAGGCATAGCCTAGGAAGATTATGAATTTTGCCTTTCCTCTTGTGGAATGGGCGTTTCGCCCGTCCGTACTATGCAAATTAGCCTTGCCCACCAGTTGGTAATTACCCTAGAGCGATCGCCCCGTCAGACACAGAGGTAAACTGAAGTTGACTTGGCGAAACATCCTTAACTAAACCCAAGATATTTCCGGTACTCGCTTCCCGAATCACCGTCGCCTTAGTGTTTAAAAATCTAAACTCAGTAGTTATAATCGATCCCGGAGGAATAGGCCCCCTGCTGTCGTAATCTCTGGCATCACCAATTGTGGCAAACCTTTCGGTCAAAACAAGATCGTTTCGCGTCAGTCCTCCCGCCAATCCAATTACATCTCCTTCGAGCGGATTGTAATCGAGTATAAAATCTGCTGGCACTTCTTCTGTATTCAAAGGAAAAGTTCCAATTGGAGGGGATTGCTCGGAACCAAATTCCCGCGAAGTTGCCCCGGTTTCTCTTCTAATTACAAACAAATCTGCGCCTTCTTTTCCCCAAAGTCTATCGACTCCAGCATCACCAATCAGAGTATCGTTACCGCTATCTCCGACTAAAGCATCACTCCCTTGACCCCCCCGAATAAAGTCATTGCCCGTGCCTCCATAGGCTACGTCACCACCTTGATTGCCACTGAGTAAATCGCTGCCACATTCTCCATAAAGAATGTCAAAATCTTGGCCGCCGCGAATCGTATCGTTACCGCAGCCTCCGATTAAAGTATCTATGCCGCTGTTACCGTTCATCAGTTCCGCACCACCTGAACCTCTGACAAAATCGTTACCATCTAAAGCCCGCAAACCACCGGGAGTATTCCGCAGAATTCCGTTGGCTAATTGAACTGCGTCGTCATTGGGAGTTAAGTCAAAAAAGTTGGGGTCGCTGCCTGGATTTGGCAATGGCCCTGTGAGTAATTGGATGTTTGGGGGATCAGCAATAATTGGGTCTGAATTTTCAGCTAATGCTCTAATTTCTTGGAGATTTGTTTCTAACATCTTAGGTTTCTCCTTTTTTGATTGACTTTGGTGACATTCTGATTTTAACAAAGGTTGCAATTAAGAAATCTGCGGGAATCTGGGGTTAAAACAATCAAATTATTGTCAAACTTGCCGGAGGTCTTTATTCAACAAGTTTAGCTTATTGACACGAGTCTGCTCGTCCAAATCCGCAAATATTTTGAACTGTGTACCAATAATTCTGGGGATCGCGTACTCTATTACCCGTCAGCAGTCAGCGTGGGAAAACCCAGAGACTGCTAATTGTCATGAAACCTTGAGTTAAGTTCGGAATAATTAATATGCTAGACACTGCGATCGAATCTATTCAAGCCAGAGAAATCCTCGACTCCCGTGGTCGCCCCACCATTGAAGCGGAAGTTTACCTAGCCAACGGCGTTGTGGGGATCGCCCAAGTCCCCAGCGGTGCCTCTACAGGCTCTTTTGAAGCCCACGAACTCCGCGACGACGACAAAAGCCGTTATGGTGGCAAAGGAGTCCTAAAAGCCGTCGCTAACGTCGAACACAAAATTGCCCCCGCTTTGGCTAATCTAGATGCGATCGACCAAGCACTGGTAGACCAAACCATGATTGAGTTGGACGGTTCCCCCAACAAATCCCACCTCGGCGCAAATGCCATTCTCGGAGTCTCCTTAGCCACAGCAAAGGCGGCCGCCGAGACTTTAGGACTCCCCCTTTACCGCTACTTAGGCGGGCCCTTGGCGAACGTTTTGCCCGTACCACTGATGAACGTGATCAACGGGGGTTCTCACGCTAACAATAATGTGGACATTCAAGAATTTATGATTGTCCCTGTGGGTGCGCCTTCTTTTAAAGAAGCTTTACGCTGGGGTGCAGAGGTATTTGAATCCTTGAGTAAAGTCTTAAAAGCTGAGGGTTTGCTAACTGGTGTGGGTGATGAAGGCGGTTTTGCGCCTAATCTTAAATCCAATCAAGCAGCTTTGGATTTGTTGATTGCAGCTATTGAAAAAGCTGGCTACAAACCAGGTGAACAAGTTGCTTTAGCTTTGGATGTTGCTGCTAGCGAATTTTACAAAGATGGGCAGTACACTTACGACGGTGTGGCTCATTCGCCGGCAGAATTAATCGATTATTTGGATGGTTTGGTGAGTCAATATCCCATTGTTTCGATTGAAGATGGTTTGCATGAAGACGATTGGGACAGTTGGGTAGCGCTGACGCAGAAAATGGGCAGCAAAGTTCAATTGGTTGGTGACGATTTGTTTGTTACTAATCGCACGCGGCTGCAAAAAGGAATTGATTTGAAAGCTAGCAATTCGATTTTGATTAAGCTGAATCAAATTGGTTCTTTGACGGAGACTTTGGATACGATCGACCTCGGCAAACGGAACAGCTATCGAGCCGTCATCAGCCACCGTTCCGGTGAAACTGAAGATACCACAATTGCCGATTTAGCGGTAGCGACTCGCGCCGGCCAAATCAAGACTGGTTCTTTGTGTCGCAGCGAACGGGTGGCTAAATACAACCGTTTGTTACGGATTGAGGACCAATTGGGCGATCGGGCAATTTATGCTGGGTCGATCGGTTACGGACCTAAATAACACTTGGTAATCGGTAATTGGGAATGGGTAATTGGTAATCGGTAATTGGGAATGGGTAATTGGTAATCGGTAATCGGTTAGTTTTTAATTTTCATCACCAATGCCCAATGCCCAATTACCAATTAAGGATAGAAAGCCAATTGTGGCAAACCCAAAGTTTCTTCCCAGCCCATCATCAAGTTCATGCACTGGATGCCTTGACCGGCTTGTCCCTTAATTAAATTGTCGATCGCCGACAGTACAATCACCCTGTCAGTACGCGGATCGACTTCGATGCCGATATAACAAAGGTTTGTGCCGCAAGCCCATTTTGTTTGCGGGTAAACTCCAGCCGGTAACACTTTTACCCAAGGACAATTGCGGTAAAAAGCAGTGAAAATTGTGATTAAATCTTCTCGCACCAAACCCGGATCGCGCAAAGTTGCGTACACAGTCGCCAGAATTCCCCGCACCATCGGAATTAGGTGGGGAGTAAACTGAACTTTAATATCGTGTCCCGCTAAATCGCTGCAAATTTGCTCGATTTCTGGCGTGTGGCGGTGGCGGCCAACGCCGTAAGCGCCCAGAGAGCCCTCTGCTTCAGCCAACAAGAGATTAACTTCGGCTTTGCGGCCCCCTCCAGAAGCACCGGATTTGGCGTCGATAATTGCTGTTTCTGGCACGATGAGGCCTTGTTTGAGCAAAGGTGCTAGGGCTAATAAACTAGCAGTCACGTAGCAGCCGGCACAGCCTACTAACTGAGCGTCTTTAATTCGATCGCGGTACAATTCTGGCAAACCGTAAACAGCGGTTGCAGCCACTGAGGAGTCTAATCGTTCGCCGCCGTACCAAGCTTTGTAAGTTTCCAGATTTTCAAATCTGTAGTCCGCCGACAAATCCAATACTTTGCAGCCTTTTTCTATCAGCGTCGGTGCCATTTTGCAAGCTAAACCGTTCGGCAGCGACAGAAACACAACTTCACATTTTGCCGCTATTTTGTCTAGGTCGATCGCCTCCACTGTCAAGTCAATGCAGTTAGTCAAATGCGGATAAAGGCTGGAAAAAGGTTTTCCCGCACTGCTATCCCCGCCCAAATACACTACTTCAGCCGCTGGGTGATCCGCCAGCAGTCGCACAAGTTGCACGCCGCCGTACCCTGAAGCGCCGATAATTCCTACAGGCACACGTCCAACATCTCCCATTTTCCTTTATCCCCTCAGCCGTTGAAGTCAAAAACGCTTGAACTTTTGCTGCATTGTAGTACCAAACGCCAACTTTGGTGGCAAAGAATTATATTGTTTTGTGTTGGAGGTGCATTTTTGTTAATTTTCGGCTGTTTGACACCGCCCAAAAACCGATACAAAGCCCCGACTCCTTTCCTGGAGAGCCCAAAATTTTAGACCAAAGTTCCATCTTCCCGATTCCAAGCTGCAAGTAAATCTAAAATCTAAAATCTAAAATCTAAAATCTAAAATCGACTGACCGATCGCCAAAACCCTAAAATTAACAAACTGATGTGCGATCGTGCTATAAAAAAACTTACCTTAACCCATCCACAAACCGGAGATTAACATTTTTCCCTCTTGCCTCTTGCCTCTTGCTTCCTGTATCCTGCCTCTTCCCTGTTCCCTCTCCCCTCTTCCCTGTTCCCTCCTCCCTCTTCCTTCTTCCTACCTATGGGCATAGTTGTAGAAAACGTATCAAAACAGTTTGGCAGTTTCCAAGCACTCGATCGAGTCAGCTTAGAAATTGAATCGGGTTCCCTAGTCGCATTGCTGGGCCCGTCTGGTTCCGGCAAGTCTACACTGCTGCGACTGATTGCCGGTTTAGAAATGCCCGACTCTGGCAAAATCTGGCTGACAGGTCAAGATGCGACCAATACTAGCGTCCAAGACCGCAAAATTGGCTTCGTGTTTCAGCACTACGCGCTATTCAAGCACATGACAGTGCGAAAAAACATCGCTTTCGGGATGCAAATTCAGAAAACACCGCCCGCGAAAGTCAAATCGCGGGTAGAAGAATTGTTGAATTTAGTGCAATTGGCAGGATTGGGCGATAGATACCCGTCGCAACTTTCAGGAGGCCAGCGCCAGCGGGTGGCCCTCGCCAGGGCCCTGGCTGTGGAACCGAAAGTGTTACTGCTAGACGAACCTTTTGGAGCTCTCGATGCCAAAGTTCGCAAAGACTTGCGTGCTTGGTTGCGGCGACTGCACGACGAAGTTCACGTTACCACAGTCTTTGTGACGCATGATCAAGAAGAAGCGATGGAAGTTGCCGATCACATTACAGTAATGAATAAAGGTAAAATCGAACAAGTAGGCACACCCGCAGAAATTTACGACCATCCCGCTAGTGCTTTCGTAATGAGTTTTATCGGTCCAGTCAATGTATTGCCCAGCAGTTCAAGAATGTTTCAAGACAACGGCTTTGACTCAGCCAACCCGGAGATTTTCTTGCGCCCTCACGACGTAGTAATTGAAACTACAGAAAATAGTGCAACAGTGCCTGCAAGAATCAGTCGCTTGATTCATTTGGGATGGGAAATTCAGGTAGAATTAACCTTAGATGACGGTCAAGTAGTAAACGCTAATTTGACTAGAGAAAAATTCGATAGCTTGAACTTGCAGCCCCAGCAAAGAGTGTTCGTAAAGCCGAAAGGTGCCAAGTCCTTTCCACTTTTTTATTCCATCTAAGACCAACTCTGAAAACTAAAGCTAAATTTAGATTGGATACTGCCTTTCAAAGGAGGTGGCGCGGTGCAGTGTCTCTACAAAAAAAATTCTAGGGACACGGCACCGCGCCGTGTCCCTAATCTTTTATACTGACAACCGTCCGCTGACTACTGCGCGCTGAGTTAGTCTTTAATTTTGCTGACAGCTTTTTTGACTTGTTGCTCAAAGGATGTAGCTTCTGTATTGGAAGGATTTTTCATTTTTTCAATGTCAGCGTCTCCCTGAACTTCGTTAGGCCCTTTGCTGGCTTTTTCTTGAGTTTCTTCCAAGGACATCGGTTTTTTCAGTACAGCTTCTTGAGATTCTTTTTCAATACCCAAAAGTTGGTCTTCACCTTTGGTGGGGCTGCTGGTAACGGCAAAAGCCGGGAAAGCATTAGAAACAAACATCAAGGCACAAAAACAAACAGCTATTAAAGTGCGAACTAAACGCTTGGCAGGGAGGTTAAAGCTGATAAAAGACATACAAAATTTCTCCGTTTTTAGAAGTTTTGATCGCTAAGATTGTTAACAGGCTGAAGCTCACTCAAATTCTGCACAATCTTTAACTCAAGTTTGAGAAAAGCAACCGTTGCTCTCTTTCAAATTGAGCTAACATATAATATTTAGCTGAAAAAGCGGGTATTTGAAATCCTTCTCAGGGAATATTTCTAGATCACTGGCGTCGATCGCCCCAAGACATTTATGTAGAAGGCACTTGTGTAGAATCAAAAAAATTCTACATAAGTGCCTTCGGATGCGCCTCACATAGCGGTATCAATGTCAGTAACGGGTATTATTGTGGGGTGGCGGCAGGTTTATTTAGCGTGTTGGCATTGTGAGAGGGCGGTTGAGTGAACTCCCAGAGCGATTTGTTGAAAATGTTGCAAGATATTAAGATGCCCCCGACTCTCCACTGACTAATGACTAATAACTAATGGCTGCTGCTGTCGCACGGGAACTTGACATTTTGCTAGATAAGTTTTAATTTCTCCTACACTGAGTTGCCCGTAATGCAGCAGGGAAGCCAGCAGGGCTGCTTCTGCTTTGCCCTGTGTCACGGCTTCGTAGATGTGGTGGCAGTTGCCGGCGCCGCCGGAAGCGATGACGGGAATTTCGACAATTTCGGCAATGCTTCGAGTTAATTCCAAATCGTAACCGGCTTGAGTGCCATCAGAGTCCATGCTTGTCACCAGAATTTCGCCGGCGCCGCGCTGTTCGGCTTCTTTGGCCCAGGCGATCGCATCTTTTCCGGTATTTTCTCGCCCTCCGCGCACGTACACGTCCCAACCAGGATTATCTGCGTCTTGCCGTTTGCGAGCGTCGATCGCCACTACAATGCACTGATTACCAAATCGATCGCTGGCTTTGTCAATTAAACTCGGATCGCGCACCGCCGCCGAATTAATGCTGACCTTATCAGCGCCCGCCCTCAATAAACTTTTAATTGTGTCTAAGGATTGGATGCCACCGCCCACCGTCAAAGGGATAAATACTCGATCTGCCGTTCGGTACACCACATCGATCATAATATTCCGGTCTTCGTGAGTCGCCGTAATGTCCAGAAACACCAACTCGTCAGCACCGGCATCATTGTAAACCTGAGCCATTTCTACCGGATCGCCAGCATCCTGAAGGTTGACAAAATTGACACCTTTGACCACGCGACCGGCTTTCACATCCAAACAAGGCAAAATTCTTTTCGACAACATAAAATTCTCGTGTTTCCAACTTATTGACCGCTGCAGCGAGGAAAAGGCTTTGTTGATATCTTCAAAAACCCGAAGTTAAGCCACAAATCTTAAAGATACCTTGTGTTTAACAATTCTCGGTCGGAGCCGGGGAGCCATTTATCAGTTTTTTTAGGCCCCCTGAGCATAAATAAAACTTGGCTCGCAGCGGGAGCCCTGAGCTTAGGTAGAATATGGGTAGAGAGTTATGTTTCCGCAAAAAGCAACAAATTTAACTCCCCAGAGACATCTTTGGGGTGAAAAATATGACAATTTCGCTTATGATCGAACCATAACTACCTTTGCGGGCGATCGAATTGTGGTTCGGCAATCCTGTATGGTTTGGTGCATCGACGATCGACTAAACAATTTTAGATTTGAGAACAGCCGATTGGAGGTTTTTTAGCAGCAATCTCAGTTATAAGCCGCGCGGTAAAGTTAAAATTTAAAGTTTAAAATCTCAAATCGGTTGACTTGATGTCGTTTTTAGGGCTGTGGTGACTTTGCAAGCCAATCCACATTTGGTACTTCGTACAGAGAAAAGCGGCAATCGCTACTTGCCGCTCTCCGGCAGCAATTGCTGGACAGTAGGGCGGAGCGATGACAATAATTTTGTACTGACCGATCGCTGGATTTCCCGTAATCACGCGATGTTACAGCAAATGGAGACAGGAGAGTTCTACCTAATCGACTTGGGCAGCCGCAATGGTTCCTTTGTCAACGGGCGGCGGGTCAGCATTCCTGTCACTCTCAGAAATGGCGATCGGATTATTTTCGGTCAAACCGAATTGGACTTCTACAACCCAACCGCGGGCCAGCCGCTCGATCCAATACACGACACAGACTCGGATGATTTTACGGCGACTTTGACGGTACGTAGCCTGATTAGCGTCATGGTAATGGACATCCGAGACTTTACTGTTTTGACTAGGCAGCTAGACGAAACCCTGCTGTCGGAAGTCATTGGCAATTGGTTCCGCAAAGCAGGGCAGATCATTCGCGAACACGGCAGTTGGGTGGACAAATACATCGGCGATGCGATTATGGCCGTCTGGTTCCACAAAACCAGCGGTGTCAGCAGCGAGGAAATGATGCGGATTTGCCAAGCTTTGAGCGAACTGCACAAGGCAACAGACGAACTCAGCAGCCGTTACCCCCTGCCTTTTCCTTTGCGAGTCGGGGCGGGAATCAATACTGGTTATGCAATGGTGGGAAATTCTGGCAGCAGCGACCGATCGGACTATACCGCCTTGGGAGATACTGTAAACGCAGCATTTCGCCTGGAATCTTGCACCAAGCAACTCGGGAAGGATATCGCTGTGGGAGAAACGACCTACAAATACCTCACCCAATTGGGTGCCCAGGGCGCTTTCGAGCCGCACACCGTGGCTTTGAAGGGTTACGAAACTCCCAGCCTGACTTACGCTGGTACTTATGCTGACTTGAACGCTTTTCTCAAAAGGAAAGAAAATAGTTCTCGATAGCTAGAAAATGGGCTGCGGGGCAAAATTAACCCTTGAAAATAGCAGTCCGAGTTTTTAATTTGGACTGCCTTTTATAAACTGGCCTGCGATGCTTAAAAGTCGGTCATTATCATATATCGTCAGCCTTGTCAATACAAAAATGTAAAGTTTATAACAGCCCTCTACCTATTGCGGATTTATCTGAAAAACTGCATAAGCAAAATGGTAGTCTCTACATAAATGCTGTGTATGAAATTGGGAGACAAAACTTCATGAAACGATTGGGTCGTCTATTGGCAGTATTGGGCTTAGTGCTGGGCTGCTTTGCATGGGCTGGAGACCAAAGTGCGATCGCGGCAACCTTGAGCCGTATCGTCTTGCCATCATCCTCGCTCCTAGCTGTTGAAGTTCCGGCTAGAACCAATCGCGCCGATGAGAAGCTTGCCACAGAATACGGCAAAAAACTTGATTTGAACAACAGCGCCGTCCGGGACTTTCGGGAATTTCGAGGGTTGTATCCCACTTTAGCTCGAGTAATTATTAAGAATGCTCCTTACGAAAAAGTTGAGGACGTACTCAATATTTCAGACTTGACGGATGCTCAGAAAAAAGTGCTGCAAGCTAACATGGACAAATTCACCGTAACTGATGTTGAATCAGTCTTTATTGAAGGAGACAATCGGTTGAATAATGGTCTCTACGACTAGGTAGCAGCGGGCCTCCTTTGAAGGCATTCGCAATTGGGCAGAAGGCATTCGGCAGAAAGAAAAGATTCTTTTCTACAGGCTGATGACTTCTGCCTTTAATTTCTGAACACTTACTTTCAACCACCATTCGACAAAAGCCGACGCAAATTCGCTAGATTGAAATAAGCGGGATCCCCTCATTCATCTAAAATCTAAAATCTAAAATCTAAAATCTAAAATCCCTTGACTGACATTAGTTCAAGTCCCCAGATTCATCTGTAGACTCAATTCTAAAATCTAAAATCTAAAATCTAAAATCTAAAATTGACTGGCGGCCGACTTATGACTGACAAATTTGACGTATTGGTAATAGGTGCTGGCGCGGCGGGTTTGTACACAGCACTTTGCCTGCCAGAGCATTTACAGGTGGGCTTGATCAATAAAAATACCCTGCCTGTTTCTGCAAGCGATTGGGCTCAAGGAGGGATTGCCGCGGCGATCGCCCCTGAAGATTCCGCAGCGCTGCACGTTCAGGATACACTGGCTGCTGGAGCCGGTCTTTGCGATTTGGAGGCGGTGAAATTTTTAGTCGAGGAAGCTGGTGCTTGCATTGACTCCCTGGTGAAAATGGGTGTTGCATTCGATCGCACCGGCCCAGATTTAGCCCTCACCCTAGAAGCAGCCCACTCCCGCCGCCGAGTTCTCCACGCCGCCGACACTACGGGCAAAGCCGTTATCAGTACGCTGACAGCAAAAGTATTAAGCCGCAAAAACATTCAACTCGTATCTCCTGCCTTTGCTTTGGGTTTGTGGCTAGACGAAACCGGGCGCTGTCAGGGGATTAGCTCGATTTGCGGCTCACAAGTCAAGTGGCTGCAGGCTCCGGCCGTGGTGCTGGCGACAGGCGGCGGCGGACAAGTTTTTGCTCAAACCACCAATCCGTCGGTAAGTACCGGGGACGGGGTGGCTATTGCGTGGCGCGCCGGGGCGCTGCTGCGAGATTTAGAATTTGTGCAGTTTCACCCGACGGCGCTGAGCACAGCCGGCGCGCCTCGGTTTCTCATTAGCGAAGCGGTGCGGGGAGAAGGAGCTCATTTGGTTGACAGTAAGGGATATCGCTTTGCTTTTGACTCTCACCCCAGCGGGGAACTCGCCCCTAGGGATGTTGTCAGCCGTGCTATTTTCCGTCACTTGCAAAAGACGGGGGAACCTCATGTTTGGCTGGATTTGCGACCGATTGCGGTCGATCGACTCCGCTACAGGTTTCCGAATATTATTCAAGTGTGCGCTGATTGGGGAATTGATATTTTTTCCGAACCAGTGCCGGTGACACCCGCAGCCCATTACTGGATGGGAGGAATTGTGGCTGACAAGTTCAACCAAACTTCGATTCCGGGTTTGTACGCGGTGGGAGAAACTGCGAGCACGGGGGTACACGGCGCTAATCGGTTGGCGAGCAATTCCCTGCTGGAATGTCTGGTTTTTGGGGCGCAGATGGGACTTTTGCAGCTAGAAGGTGGAACGCCCAAGGCACTCACAGATGAGTTAGATGCAGGGGAAATCTTGGAAAAATCGATTTCTGAAAAGGATATTGAGGCGATCAAAAAGTTGCGGGTCGAATTGCCTAATTTGGTGTGGCAGAGTGCGGGAATTTGCCGAGGACAACGCGATTTGGAAAGTGCGATCGTCCAACTTGAGATTTGGCGGCAAGAATTTGCTTCGTTGCCTTTGAGTCAAACGCTTGATAATTTACGGCCCGGCCAAATGGTTGATTTTTCCCCTGCTGAGGCGGAAAATAGCTCGATTTTGCGAAATTGGGGAGAAGTTGGCAATTTATTGGATATCGGCTACTTAATTCTCAAAAGTGCTGCGTTTCGCACCGAAAGCCGCGGCGGTCATTACCGGGTGGACTATCCCCTCACCGATCCGGATTGGTCTACGCACACATTAATTCACTATTGCAATTGGTACAAATCTGCTGCTCAATCTGGGCGAACAGAAGATTGAAAAATTGGGGTCAGCGCGTCCCCGTACCGTCGCTTTTGGGGTTCCCGTTCGGGTCTGGTTCGTATTCTTTTGGGTAATTTGGAAACCTAGAGGTTTGGGCAACTGTCCAAGCTCTGGGGGTCGATCGGGCTTTTGTGAAATTGCTGGTTGAGTTGCTGGCAAGTCGAGCCGCATTTGCGGTACCCACTGTATTCACTTGCAGGCAGGCCGCCAGAGTTGCCGTTGTTGTGAGCTGAATCAAAGTACGCATAGTATTCACAGCCTTATTCCAATCACCGTAGTAGATCCACGTCCGTACCACCTATTATATCTATTAATTTACGTAGTTCCACTGATATCTTTATATTTCCTTTAATTAACTTTCGTAAGTTTACATAAACGTTTTTACATCAAGGGTTTTTGGCGATTTTAATTTGGTCTCAGGTTGTGATTTATTTTAATATTCTGTAACATTTAGATGAGACAGCAAGTTGCTCTCATAAGTTTTATATTTGGCTAATTCTATCTAATGACAGATGACAGATTATACGATTTAAACTTGAGATTTCAATACTTCTGACATTTTTTTGAACGGTTTCAAAAACCTTACAGGGCTTATGCTTTTAGCAGCGAGCTATTTTTTCAAAGTTAGCTGCACATCTGGCGCCTGAAAATAATATCCCGCCCAGGGCTGGATCAGGGCTGGAGGTATAAAAAATGCTCCAACTTGGTCGGAAATATTGAGAGTTTAGATTAAATGATTTAAGCATTGGGAATGACTTATTAAGCTTGTAGTTGGGAGTTTACCTACAGTTGCATTATGTTTTTTAACTGTTATTAATTAGGACTTGCTGAATAAGCGCCAAAAGCTGACGGACCTGGATTATTCGAGCGGGCGAGCGAGAGAAGTGTGCAAGAA
>NZ_JAUBSA010000104.1:0-15516 GCF_036702115.1 Microcoleus sp. LAD1_D5
TTATATTGCCGAGGAGAACTCGAATTCACTCATCTTTCTAAATGCTGTTTTCTCACTTTTTCAGCAAGCCCTATTTACAAACGCTGGTAGAATTGGGACTGCCGCTGTCAGCAACTCGGATGCGAGAATTGTGCTATCGAGATTAGTGCGATCGCGCACCGCAGACTTTTCCTAGTTTCTTCCGAGGTTTTTTATTGTACGATCGCACTGGATAACTCTTCGACCTAGCCAATATACCACTCATCTACTTTTTCCAACACCGCAGTAAGTGTATAGTCCTAGACGCACGCGGGGTCAAAAACCCGGTTTCTGCGTTAATATCGAGCGGCGAGAAATGCACGATTTTTCGGAGAAACCGGGTTTTTTGCGTCCAGGACTATGTATTTTCCATTGTGCTTCTACTGGAAAACAGGTATAATTTTATTTCCGAGATATAATAGCTAGTTGAAAAATTACCACAACTTGTACCAGCACCGCATCACCCGATCGACGTAAAACAAAACCACCCGATCGCAGATTGGCAGAAATAGACAAGAGTAGGCATACTTAAACCATCGGTCATCGGTCGGTATATTTCTTCCAAACAGCACGGCAGGCGTGGGAGACTCCTCCGTCACGCCTGCCCTGCAGTTTTATTTAATAATTGCTCGATTCCCTACGGGATAGCTTCGCTCGCGCGTAAATTACCCCATTTTTTTCTTCTTCCAAGCCTCCACAAATGGCAAAAACACCGACACCAACTCCTGCCGGTTCACCACCAAAGTCGGATAAGAAACTCTGCCGTAATTTTTACCCACTTCCAGCGGAAAAATCGCCTGGGATTCCAGTGGCAGCCAAACCGCACCCGCAGCTTTCACAATTACCCAACTCCCCGCAATATCCCAAATTTTCGGAGTCGCTTCCACCCCTCCCATAGCCACACCCGAAGCCACAGTCAAAAAATTGTAACTAGCCATGCCCAACATCCGAATTTTACTGGGAAGATGAGGCCCGACTCCCACACTCCGGGAACACAAATTAAAAATATGATTCCCGCTCATCTTATCAGCACTCGGACAAATCTGCCGATTGTTCAAAAAAGCACCTTGAGGCATATTTGCCAATACATTGTCGCCTGCCAAATCCCCTGCATAAAAACCGTGAAAAGATTGATTCACTGGCGGCAAATGCACGCAGCCAAAAACCGGAGTTCCGCGATACAATAAACCCAAAGAAATCCCCCAAATCGGAATTCCCCGAGCAAAATTAGTCGTAGCATCCAGAGGATCGACAACCCAACACCATTCCGTATCTGGAAAAACGTGTTCTCCTTCCTCGCTCAAAATTCCGTGACTGGGAAAAGTAGATGCGATCGCACTTCTAATCTCCGCATCCGCCCAATTGTCAGACTGCGTAACCAAACTCCCATCATCCTTCTCATCTGCTTGTGCAGAACCGAAATCTTTCAAAAACTGCTGGCCGACTCTCTTGACCGTAGTCTGAGAAAAACTTAAAATTGAATCCCAAAAATCCTTCATTTGCAGTTTTTTTGTATTAAGGACTGAAGTCTTTGATCGAGAAGAGAATGAGGACTAAAGTTCTCACTACAAACCTTAGTCTAAATCATTTTCAAGAATAGTGGCGATCGCACTTTTAGCATTATCCTGAAACTCCCCAACATCCACCCTACCCAACAGCCAAACAGCCAGAATCATACCCACCGCAGGCACAGCAAACACCAACCCATAAGCCAACATCGGCACCCCAAACAAACTCCTGCCCAAATCCAAAATAGCACCGCCGCTAACCGTCGCCACACCACGCGCCATCGCCTGCGACAAACCCCAAGCACCAATAAAAGTCCCCGCCGTTTCTGCAGCAGTCAAATCCAACATCAAACTCAGCGCACCCGTCGTCGTAATACCCGAAGCTAACCCAAACAACATTAAAGCTGACTTAAACACAATTGGATTTCCCGTAAATCCAGATAAAATAATTAAAACAAAACAAGCCGCCACAGACAAACAACCTAATCTAATCGTATTTTGCTTGCCGATGCGCGGTACAATAAAAAAACCAGTTGTAGCCAAACCGATCAGAGTACCAGTACCATAAATAGCATTCAACTGCGTAGTTTGCGAAATCGACATCTTAAAAATTTCCCCGCCGTAAGGTTCCAAAACCGCATCCTGCATAAACAAGCAAATTGTCATAATCAGCAGGAAAGTAAAAAATAAACCGGTTTGGCGGCTAGCAGTCAAAATCCGCAGCGCACTTCCCAGAGTAATTTTATCTTCTCGATTCACTGCCGACGATCGCACTTTGTACCGCGAATACTTTTTCTCAACCCCAAAAGTCGCAATCCCCACCAACAGCAAAACAAGCGCCGGCACCTTCACAAACAAACCGTTAATCGAAGCCTGCAACACTTCCCGCGGCACATCCCCATCAATTTGCTTCAACAAACCGCTGCTAACAATCGCCCCGATAATAATACCAACCATCAGCATCGACCACACCACCCCCACCAACTTTGATCGATCTTCCTCATCCGAAACATCCACCAACAAAGCAGCAAAAGGAGTCGAACTCGAACAAATAGCAATACCGTAAAGCGCAAAAATCAAACCCAACAAACCCACCCAACCGTAAGTAGGAGTAGTCCACCCTACAGCTTCCAAACTGCCGCCCAAGCGCCACATCACCTGTACCGCCAAAAAAGCAGAAATCACAAACAAAACGCTTCCTACCCATACATAACCCGTGCGGTGATGACCAAACAAAGGCTTAGCATCAGACATTTGCCCAAACCACACCCTAGCCGGCGCAACAAACTGGTGCATCGCCAGCGTAGCCGCCACCACAGTAGCCGGAATCGCCAACTCTTTAATCATCACGCGATTGAGCACCCCCAGCGTCAAAATCGACATCATGCCCAATCCCATCTGAAACAAACCCAACCGGAACATAGTCAGGAGGGAAACTCTTTTGATAGCAGCAGTCGCGGAATCTGTTAATCTAGAATCTGGCAAAGGGTCGATCGACATAACTATTCAAATAAACACAGCATGACTCATTTATAGTAACTGAGATACCCGCCACCAGCCGCGTTTCCTCCCGTGGCTAGAAGCTCGATCGCGATTATTTATATAAAAATAATAGACAATAAAGAATTGTGGATTTACCAACCGTGACAACCATTACCCTAGGACAAAATGGCCCACCCGTCATACCCCTGTGCGTCGGAACTTGGGCTTGGGGCGACAAAATATTTTGGAACTACGGCAGCAACTACGGCGCCGCCGAAGTAGAAGCAGCATTCAAAACATCCCTAGACGCGGGAGTCAACTTTTTCGACACAGCCGAAGTCTACGGTAACGGCTTGTCAGAAGAATTACTGGGGCAGTTTCTCAAAAAAACCACCCAACCCGTGCACATAGCCACAAAATTCGGCCCCGTACCTTGGCGGATTACAGGAAAATCAGTTTCCGACGCTTTGAGTGCCAGCTTAAAACGCTTGCAAATAGAACAAATAACCCTCTACCAAGTGCACTGGCCCTTCACTTTTTTGCTGAGTCAAGAAACCCTAATGAACGCCTTAGCCGATGAAGTAAAACAAGGCAGAATTCAAGCAGTAGGAGTCAGCAACTATTCAGTAGAACAGATGCGCCAAGCCCACAAAATACTAGCAGCCAGAGGCGTTCCCCTAGCAACCAATCAAGTCCGCTACTCATTGCTGTCGCGGCAAGTAGAAAAACAAGGGATTGTGAGTGCAGCCCGCGAATTGGGAGTAACAATTTTAGCGTACAGCCCCTTAGCCCAAGGATTGCTTACCGGAAAATACACAGCCCAAGAACAACCTACAGGAGCCCGCAAAATGGACTCCCGCTTCAGTAAAACAGGCATCGAGAAAATCGAATTAGTCATGTCCACACTGCGAAAAATGGGCAGAAAGCGCGATCGAACTCCCGCCCAAGTTGCCTTAAACTGGTTAATAGCTCAAAACAAAGTCATCCCCATTCCCGGTGCCAAAACCGCAAAACAAGCCCAAGAAAATGCAGGCGCATTAGGCTGGAGTTTAAGCCAAGATGAAGTCAACCAACTAGAACTAATGACTCGTCCCTGGCTAGAATAAATTTGTTAATTGTTGATAGTTCACTGTTGACTGTTGACTGTTGACTGTAAATATCCTGTAGGTTGGGTAGAACGAAACCCAAGTTATACCCAACCTAAAGTTCGTTTCCCTCTTCCCTCTTCCCTCTTCCTTTGTCTTACTATGAAAATCTTAACTGATTGGGGTTTCACGCGCGAAGGCTGGCGCAATAACCGCCGCGGCGAATATTTAGTTTTGCTTCAAGGAGGATTGCTCACAGCATTTGTAATCTTACCAGTTTATCAACTGCCAGGATTAAAAATTCAATCAACCAACTTACTTTATATTATCTGGTTTATAGCCAGTATTCTCGGCTTAACCGGATTAATTTTCATCATCAAAGCATTGATAGACTTAGGAAAAAATCTCACACCTTTACCGTATCCCATAGAAAACGGAGAATTAGTCCAAACAGGCATTTACGGAATAGTGCGGCATCCATTATACAGCGGCTTAATTTTAGCAGCCCAGGGCTGGACACTTTTTCAAATGAGCATATCCCACTTAATAGCCAGCGCACTATTAATAATACTTTTCGAGATCAAAGCCAACCGAGAAGAAACCTGGTTAACCAAAAAATATCCCGACTATTCAGATTACCGCCAGCGAGTAAAAAAAATAATTCCCGGCATCTATTAACAGGAATCAACCCGAAAATTATTCATGCTTTGTCCCATCAGGCATAATTGCCCCCTTTAAATTAGCTCCTGCCAAATTGGTACTAAGCAGCAAAGCATTCCTCAAATTAGCACCCTTTAAATTAGCCTCTTCCAGGTTTGCCATCCAGAGATTTGCCCCCTCCAAATTCGCGCCCTCCAAGTTAGCATTGACCAGAAAAGTCCCTTTCATGAAAGCACCTTTTAAATTGGCATTTTTCAAGTTATTAGCTCCCAAATAAGCATCCTCTAGAAAGGCATTTTCTAGATTGCTGCCCTCCAAATTTGCCCCAGCCAAATTGCTGCTTATCAGGTAGGCCCCGCGCAAATTTGCTTTGTTCAAATTAGCATTGACCAAATTGGCACTCCACAAATTGGCATCTTTGAGGTTAGCATTTTCTAAATTAACGCCTTCGAGAAAAACAGCACTCAAATTAGCCCCTGAGAGATTGCAATCCCCACATTCTCGGGTTATAAGCAAGTGTCGGACTCGATGCTTGACTGAGACAAGGTTGGCTGCCAAAATTATCAAACCTGTACCTGTTAAGGCGATAATGGTAAAAGTGGTCAATTTGATTGCACTTACAAGTTTTCTCTGTTGTACTTCTCGGAAAATCCGCTCGCAGCCCCTAAAAATATTTACAGAATTGCTCATATTTATAATCCAGTGTTTTGCTTCCCTGCCCTTCCCCTTCCCCTTACCTTATGAAAAAACAGTTAAAATTTAAATTCCTGACGATCGCACTTATTGTAAGCTTAGCAATAATCGGTGTCGGATGCAATCGCCTTTTCACAAAACCCTTTCAACTTCCCGCCTCAGCCAAACAAGAACCCTGGCCAATTCAAACAGGCCTCCGAGCAGCCATCCTCCGTGACAACATACCAACAGTCAACCGCGTAGTTTTAGTACCAGACGAAGCCACCTTCTTAGCAGCAATCCAAAAATGGAATCTCAAAGGAAACTGGCCTATTCTCATCGAAGACAAAAAATATGCGCCCATGTTTGTGCAGCGCTTTCAACCCGAAGAAATAGTCCGTTTGCCAAGCATCAAACAGCAACTGCCAAAAAATCAAAAACTCCAACAACTAATGCTGAATGCAGCAGCAGCAGCCTGGAATGCCACCGATACTCCAACCTTAAAAGCACAATGGAAGCAACTCGGCTGGGAACCCCCAGGAGTAGTAATCACATCAGAAAACGACGCCGCACGTTCTGCTGCAGTTGCCTTAGCAGCCGCTCACGGCCAACCTTTAGTATTTCTAGAAGGCAACTTCGGAAAAGCAAACGATACCCTCAATAACACACAGTGGAAAAATCTGCAAACCGAAATTAAAAAAGCTGTCGAATCAACCGGATATTTTTACTCTCAACTCGCAGACCCGATCGACACAATCACTATTGTACGCCAACTAGCAGTCAAATATCAATCTCCTGAAAAACCCGACGAACAACTAGCCGTTACCGACGGTTTGGGACGACACCCCAACGGCGAACGCTGGGCGGCTGTGGGCTGGATTTACGGCTCGGAAGTGCGATCGATCTATCAAGCCATGTGCGCCTTATTTCTGGATACCGAAACCGCCATGCTTTATGACAGTTACCCCAAGGAAGGAAATTGGGGAAAATATGAAATGGAGGAAGCAGCTAGCGGACTAAAAACCATAGGTTTGAATGTCGAAGTAGTGCAGCAACCAGAATCTAGCTTGGAAAAGTGGCGGAGTTTAGCCTCAAAACCGTGGACATTTGACTTAATATTAATGAATTCCAAAGGCTATCCAAAATCATTCCAAGTCGGCAACGGCGACGCTTCAGTTGAGGACATACCCAAACTTCAATTTCCCGCAGCAATCCACATGATTCACAGTTGGTCAGCAGCAGCGCCAGATGACACAAATACCGTTGCCGGAAGGTGGCTAGAAAATGGTGCTTACGCATATATTGGCAGCGTCAACGAACCTTTTTTATCTGCATTTATTCCGCCTAAATTAATGGTCGATCGCCTAAAGCGAGGATCACCCTTTTTAATCGCAGCACGCCAGCTAGAATCCCCTCCCTGGAAAGTCGCCACCATCGGCGATCCGCTAATGTCGATCGCCAAACCCAGACCCAGAATCCCGCCCACTGAACAACCGATGTGATATTATGCGCGATCGAGGAATTTTAGATTTAAGATTTGTGGTTTGAAATTAGTGGTTTTAAGGTAAAGTCTCAAATCACCAATTTTTAAATCGGAATGTTGTGTTTCCCTGAGTTATATGATATTGCGAGTTCACTCAGGCGATCGCCCTAAGCCCCAACACTGTAGTAAATATAGTTAATTAGCATTATTGTGAAAGTATATCTAAATTTGAATGTAACTGAGCATACAATCACGGCAAATCCGCCTATCCTCAGAATCAATCATTCCACCCCAGCCACCAGCCCAAAAAATACGCCCTAAAATACGCCTTAATTAACTTGTCAATTCCCGTAAAATCACTCAAAATGAAAATAAGAAATAAATTGTAATATTTATATAACTTCTCACCGAAGAATTAACCGCTAAATGAGAGCCACCCATCCTGTGGATCTGCCGCCACCCGGCCCAACCGCAGCAACTCCCCAAGCCTCCCGCCTAAGCCCGCTATTCAACCGCCTGCACCCCAGCCCAGAAACGCTCCTGCTCATCCTCTCCCTAGTCATAGGGGGAGTTACGGGTGCAGGCGTCGTCACGTTTCACTACCTCATCCACTTCATCCACAGCCTGATGCTGGAAGACTTCATGGGTGCGATCGCCTCGAAAGGCTCTTGGACGCTAGCCTGCATTCCCACCATCGGCGGAGTCGTCATCGGGCTGATGCGTTGGCGGTTTCGGGATTTTGGCCCGAATATGTCTTCCTTAATTGCAGCCACCCGCGGCCTGCAAGAACTCTCCCCCCTCAAACCCATCACCAAAATGGTGGCAGCCTCCGTTTCCCTCGGCACCGGCGCCTCCCTGGGCCCGGAAGCCCCCAGCGTCGAAATCGGCGCCAACTTCGGAATGCTGCTGGCTCAAGTCTTGCAGCTCTCCCCAGAACGGCAGCGCTTGCTCCTCGGCGCCGGAGCTGCTGCAGGTTTATCTGCCGGGTTTAACTCTCCCATCGCCGGAGTCTTCTTTGCTTTAGAAGTCGTGCTCGGCAGCACCTTCGCCACTTCCTCAGTCAGCGTTGTCTTGCTCTCCGCCGTAGTTTCCGCGCTGATAGCTCAAATCTGCTTGGGAGCTCAGCCGGCCTTTGCTTTGCCGGTTTACGATGTTCGCAGCCCCTTAGAACTACCTCTGTACATGGGATTGGGACTTTTGGCGAGCGGAGTGTCTCTAGTCTACACAGAAGCTATTCAATTGGCCGAGCGCTGTTTTCAAGGAAAAATCCGAGGATTTGCTTGGCTCGGACGACTGCCCCGGCCGCTGCACCCGATCATCGGCGGGGCCTGCGTCGGCTTAGTAGCCCTGCAATTGCCTCAAATTTTGGGTGTCGGCTACGAAACAGTCCAAGCAATGCTTCAAGATGTTAAATTTTCCTTGCCTTTGCTGCTGCTGCTGCTGTTTGTCAAACTGGCAATGACAGCAATCAGCCTCGGCAGCGGTTTAGTGGGCGGCATCTTCGCTCCGGCGATGTTTTTGGGAGCTTCCCTGGGTTCGGCTTACGGCCTCTTTTTGGAAATGCTGCCGGCAATGAGCGATCGAGTCGCGGGCCCTCCCGCCTACGCAATGGTGGGAATGGCCGCCGTCCTCGCCGGCAGCGCCAGAGCACCGCTGACAGCCATCCTATTGATGTTTGAATTAACCCGCGATTATCGGATTGTCTTGCCTTTGATGGCAGCAGTCGGATTGAGCGTTTGGCTGGTGGAGTGGGTCAACCGTCGATCGACAGCCCACAGCCTCAACCTTCAGCAAATGGGCGTAGACGTAGCTCTCAATACACCGATCAAAGCCAGAGAACAGTTGCAGGATTGGGAAGATGTTCTGGGCGATCGCATCGTCACAGAACTGATTTCTTGCCAACTTCCCACCGACGGCGAACACAGTATCGAGAAGCCTGTGCTGGCTATGGCTCACGCACATTTACCAGAAGATGTCAAGCCTTTGCCTGAAACAAAATCAGCAGTCTGAGTGAGTTAGATTCCGGTTGCTTCCTCACCAAACTAATAGTCGAAAAGCACCCCTCTGACAACCATGATATTTATCAACCCGAAAACCGATTACGCCTTCAAAAAAATCTTCGGTTCCTCAGAAAGCAAAGATATTCTAATTAGCTTTCTCAACGCCTTAATTTATGAAGGCAATTCCACCATCCAAGACTTAGAAATTATCAACCCAAATCTACCACCCAAACTTGAAGGATTAAAAGATAGTTATCTGGATGTGAAAGCCAAACTAAGCGACGGCACTTTAGTAATTATTGAAATGCAGGTGCTCAACGTCCAATCTTTTGGCAAGCGAGTTTTGTACAATGCAGCAAAGACTTATGCTTTTCAATTGGAAGCGGCACAAGGATATCGATTGCTGAAGCCAGTGATTGCTTTGACAATTACTGATTTTGAAATGTTTCCTAACAGCGCAGAATGGATTTCGAGATTTGTGTTTAAAGAAGTAAAGAAAAACTTTACTTATCCCGAAAACGATCTAGATTTAGTGTTTGTAGAGTTGCCAAAGTTTATCAAAGGACAGGAGGAACTTGAAAGTTTAGCAGACAAATGGATTTATTTCATGAAAAATGCCAGAAGTCTGACATCAGTTCCCGAAACAATGGATAGCATACCAGAAATACATGAAGCTTTTAATATTGCCAATCAAGCCAAGTTAAGCCGGGAGGAAGTGGAAGATTTGGACAGAAGAGAACAGTTTATTTATGACCAACAAGGAGCAATTATTAAGGCTGTTCAGGAAGGCATAGAACAAGGCATAGAACAAGGCATAGAACAAGGTCTAGAACAAGGAAAGCGAGAAGAGAAGTTGGCGATCGCCCGACAATTACTCTCACAGCTAGATAATGCCACGATTAGCCTAGTTACCGGGCTTAGCGTTGAGGATGTGCAGAATTTGCGCTCGACCAATTCATAGTTTAAAGTGGGCGATCGTAGGTTGAGCCGATCGCCCACCCTCAACCCCTCGACATCGCAGACAGTGGCGCTACCCTCAAATCTGCTCTAAAATAATCAAAAACTATTCACAACAAGCCCAGAGGCGCTGAGGTGACTCCTAACGAGGGAACGGCAAACAGCAAAAGTCAGAAAATACCCGGCAAAACCCCCTTGGGTTCTAGTTACTACGGCTTGTTAGGGCTGCATCCTTCAGCCTCAGCGATCGAAATTAGGCGATCCTACCGGGAACTGAGCAAACTCTACCATCCCGATACCACCGATTTGCCGCCCGCAGTCGCCACCGCCAAATTTCAGCAGCTCAACAACGCCTACGCCACCCTCAGCAACCCAGAACGTCGCCTCGCCTACGACCTGAAAATAGGCTATTCTCGACTGAACGTGATTGCGCCACCCCCAGGCTTCCATACTCCTGTTTCGGGATCGGGCAAAAAAACTTCCAACTCCGCTTACCTAGATCCCACGGATCGACCTCTTTCCCCCGGAGAAATGTTCGCCCTGTTGATCATGGGAGCTAGCTTAATCGGATGTTTGGTACTGGCGATCGCGATCGGCTTAATTCGCGGCAATTAAAGCCTCAAATCCCCACTCTCCAATCCGAAATCCCACATCTCACATCCCAAGTCTAAAATCCCCAATCTAAAATCTAAAATCTAAAATCCCATGACTCTTCCTTCCGCTGACACTCCATTGTACAACCATCCACTTCCGGAAATCGAGCAGTGGCTAAAAAGCCGCGGCTGCCAGCAAGATCGGCGAGAACTCCACTGCTGGCAGATCGAGCAGCTTACATGGAAAGCAGAACTCTCCCTCGATATTGACCAACTCACCGTCCGCTACATCGATGCTGGAACCGACGGCCAAGACATTCAGCGAGCATTCAAATACTCCCTCTCACGTCAGGACATTGAAGCGGCCGTTTTCTCCGGCCCGTAATTTGATTTTAGATTTTAGATTTTAGATTTTAGATTTGTCCTCCAATCTAAAATCTAAAATCGTTATGTTGAGCAGGAGATGACCTACTTGGAAACTGAAAAATCAACCAAAAAATCCAAAATCTCAAATCCAAAATCGTTAGACTTTGCCAAATCGGCGACTGCGCTGCTGATAATCAGACAAAGCGCGGTGAAACTCCGATCGATCAAAATCCGGCCACAGCGTCTCAGTAATGTAAATTTCCGAATAAGCCATTTGCCATAGTAGAAAATTGCTCAACCGCATTTCCCCACTCGTCCGGATCAGCAAATCCGGGTCACAAACATCAGCAGTATACAAATAGCGTTTAAATAAAACCTCATCAATTTCCTCCGGCTGCAACTTGCCCTCTTTCACCTGAGTGGCGATCGCCCGACAAGCTTGTACAATCTCCTGACGCCCCCCGTAATTCGTTGCCACCGTAAACAAAATCCCCTGATTGTGCTGAGTTGCCGTCACAGAACGCTCGATTTCCGCCTGCAAAGACTTCGGCAAAGCCTGCAAATTCCCCATAAATTGAATTTGCACGTCCTCGTCCACCATCTCCCGCAATTCTTGCCGCAGCTTACCCTCAAACAAACTCATTAAAAAATCCACCTCGCCGGCCGGCCGCCCCCAATTCTCAGTCGAAAAAGCATAGGCCGTTAAAGCTGGAATCCCCCAATCTTTGCAGCAGCGCAGCAGTTCCTTCAGAGTGCTAGCTCCTCGGCGGTGTCCCGCAATCCGCGGCAACCCCTTCTTCTTAGCCCAGCGCCCGTTCCCGTCCATAATCACTGCTATGTGCTTAGGCAGTAGTTCCTGTTGCAGATCCTCCGGCAACTTTTCCAAGCAAATTCCTTGACTCATGGTTTCTCCCGATTACCCGACTAACGGCGCAGTATCCGTTTTAACAGCGTCACTCCCTTCAATCCTATCTGGCGTCCGAGATTGCCGATCGGAATTGGAGCCACAGCTCTTTCTCCCTCGGACGGAAACAGCTTTGCTTCCAGCAATTCCTTAAGTTTGCTGCTAGTCAAAGGTCGATTTAAAAGTCCCATCTGGGCTAAAGAAATAGAACCCGTTTCCTCCGACACCACCACGCACACGCAAGCTTGCACCCTTTCCGTAATCCCCATTGCCGCCCGATGGCGGGTTCCCAACTGTCGCGACGCAGTGCGATCGGACAAAGGCAAAATTACCCCCGCCGACACGATCCGCGAACCTCGAATCAAAACAGCTCCGTCATGCAGCAAAGTTTGCGGCTGAAAGATTGTCTGCAACAATTCTTTAGAAACTTCAGCATTTAGCTTTAGTCCCGGCACCGAAAAATCTCGATCATCGATCGGAGAATCTGTTTCTATAATTAGTAAAGCGCCCGTACGGTTTTGCGAAAGTTCTTTTACTGCGTCCACAATTTCATCTATTACGCTGTCCGGTTCGGGTTTTGGTCGGCGATCGCGTCCAAACAATTGCCGAAATTCCCCCCGACCCAATTGTTCCAGAAATCGGCGAAACTCCGACTGCAATATTACCGCCATTGCCACAGCAGAACCCGTCACCAAGCTGTTGAGGGCAACGTGCAACAGCCTCAATCCAGCCCAGTTGCTCACCGCCGCCGCCAGCATCAAAATAATAAATCCCCGTACCATCCACAGCGTTCTGCGCTCGCCAACAATGACGAGCACCAAATACGCAAGGGCAAAAACCAGTCCAATATCGATCCCTTGAATCAATAAGGACTGAACCAGGGCCAAGTCAAAGCCAGATTGTTGATTGTTCATGGTTCATCGAACGCTACCGCCTGTGAACCGCGAACCGTGATGCACTCGAACCCATGAACCATGAACAGTTGTTATAAGGAATATGCTGAAAATCCCCGTGTTTTTAGACTGGGGAGTGTCAATCCAATCGCGTGACTGAACAAGGCAAAAGTTAAAAGAGAAAAGGCAATCCTCACTAAGTAAACATGGATTGTCTTTCTTTTAACTTTTAACTTTTAACTTCTAAGTTTTTACTTTTGAGATCCGAGTCGTTCAGGAAGGCGGTCAAGCCTCAGCAAATCCTGGTAAGTTTCCCGCTGTATAATCGTGTTAACTTCCCCATTTCTCACTAAAACCGCTGCCGGTCGGGGTACTCGGTTGTAGTTAGAAGCCATACTGTAATTGTATGCCCCTGTGGCCGGAACGGCGAGGACATCTCCTGCCTGACACTCTGGCAATTTGGCATCTTTAATCAAAACATCGCCTGATTCGCAGTGTTTCCCAGCAATTGTCACTGTTTCCGTTAAGGGATCACGCATTTTGCCGGCTGCGAGGACTCGATAAAGTGATTGATAGGTAATAGGACGCGGATTGTCCGACATCCCGCCATCAACAGCTAGATACGTCCGCATTTCCGGAATGACTTTTTTAGAGCCAACGGTGTAAGCTGTAACGCAAGCTGTACCGACGAGCGATCGACCCGGTTCGCAAAGCAATTTAGGCAAGGGCAATTGCTGCCGCTCGCAAGCTGCTACTACTGCGGAGCAAATTGTACGAGCCCAATCTTCAATGCTAGGAGGATCGTCCGCTTCAGTATAGCGAATGCCCAACCCACCGCCAATATTAATTTCTGTTGCTGGCAAACCATAACTCTGTGCTTTAGTCAATGCCTGAATTATGACTTCAGCTAAATCGTCATGGGGTTGCAGTTCAAAAATTTGAGAGCCGATGTGAGCGTGCACTCCCACGCAAAATAACGACGGCTGTTGGCTGATGAATTTAAATACTCGATCGAGCGAGTTGGGATCGAAGCCAAATTTACTATCGATTTGACCCGTCTGAATGTACTCGTGGGTGTGACACTCAATTCCAGGAGTAAACCGCACCATAACTCGTGTTGGCCCACCTGTGAGGCTGCTGACACCCAATTCTCCCAACTCTGCTAGAGTTTCTAAATCCCGCCAATTGTCGGCTACGGTAATGCAGCCGTTTTCGACAGCTAGCTGCAGCTCCTCGCGGGACTTGTTGTTACCGTGGAAGTAGATTTTGTCGGGACTGACGCCGGCTTGCAGTGCAGTGTGAATTTCTCCGGCGGATACGACATCTATCCCTAAACCTTCCGAAGCTGCGATCGCGCAAACTGCCAAACAACTCCAAGCTTTAGAAGCATAGAGCACTTGAGATTCGCCCGGATAGTAACGCTTAAAAGCATCCCGGTACTGGGTACAAGCCGCCCGCAGCGTTTCTTCGTCTAAAATGTACAACGGCGAGCCAAATTGCTCCACCAAAGCTGTCACCTCGCAGCCTCCGATTTCCAACCGATCGCTGCTGTTAACACTGGCTGTCAGCGGTAACAGTTCTTGATTGGGCGATCGATTTTGCAGGGCTTGTTGAGACTCAGAGAGATACTTAAGTCCCGATTCGACCCCGAAAGATTGAGTTAATACCATCGCGCAATAACTATCCTAGGTTATTAGTCAGCAGTCATTAATCAGCAGTCAGCAGTCGGCAGTCAGCAGTCGGCAGTCATTGGTCGTTGGC
Organism: Microcoleus sp. LAD1_D5; assembly: GCF_036702115.1. Lineage (NCBI taxonomy): Bacteria > Bacillati > Cyanobacteriota > Cyanophyceae > Oscillatoriales > Microcoleaceae > Microcoleus > Microcoleus sp. LAD1_D5. The sequence goes on from NZ_JAUBSA010000104.1 coordinate 14,383, forward strand.
AGTAGACTAATGTCTGGAGACTTGTGAGTCATGACTCAAAACTAGCAACAAACAGCTAATCGCTACTGTGTTTTCCAGTGTACAATTTACAGCCGTGCGTTTTCTACAAATTAAACATCTCACCGCCGAAGACCTCAACAGTGCAGTCGAACTCGATCGGCTCTGTTTTGGCGGACTTTGGACTTTAGAAGGCTATGGACGCGAGTTAGGCAGTCCTAACAGCGATTTACTGGGTTTGTGGGCCTCGGAAACCGAGGTCAGCGCATCAGAAGGATTCGACAGCGAACTCGAGTCGATCGATCCCAACAGCATTCTCAAATCAAAACCGCTAAGTGTTGAGAATTCCTCGCCAGCAACTCCCACCTCAAAACTTACCCCAACCCTGATCGGTTTGGGTTGCCTGTGGGCAATTTTAGAAGAAGCTCATATTACAATTTTGGCAATTCATCCTCGCTTTCAAGGTCAGGGTTTAGGACAAGCTCTGCTTTGGGCTTTACTAACAAAGGCTCACTACAGACAATTAGAACGGGCCACTTTAGAAGTGCGGGGCTCTAATTTAGCCGCAGTGTCTCTGTACAATAAATTTGGTTTTAAAGAGGCAGGACGCCGGAAAAAATACTACAAAGACACCGGAGAAGATGCTCTGGTAATGTGGCGCAGCGGCATAGATAAACCTGAATTTAAGCAATATTTTGCCGTTGAGAAAGTGCAAATTTGCGATCGGTTGCATCAGAAAAACTGGCATTTAGCGAGCGAGAGTTTTGAGTTTTAAATCTAATTTGTGGCGAATTTAATAAGACTTAGCATAAGGGCGCATCACCTTGGTTTTTTTTACCAAAAGACGCATGACAGCCTGCAGATTCAGTAAAAAATATGCTGGTTGAGCGAAGTTAAAACCCGGTTTCGATGAGTGGGAGTGCGATCGCGAACTATTTAATAAAAAAACATAATACCCAAATCCCCAACTTATTTAAGAAGTCGGGGTATTTAATATAATTACTGAGATTTTCCAAATATCTAGTTATTTGGGAGCAAAAACTCTAGTAAATTTACCGTATATCAATACTCCGGACAGTTTTTAAGCAGCCAAAGTACCATAAGACAAGACTGAAGAAAGATTAGGATGGTTTAAAA
>NZ_JAUBSA010000105.1:0-15322 GCF_036702115.1 Microcoleus sp. LAD1_D5
CGCTTCTGTGATTTATTGCGTAAGCGTTGCTTGCCGTAGGCGTCGCATCCCTCTTTAAAAACTGTCCGGAGTATTGCTATCTGATGTTGCCCACTTGGGCCAGGGTGTAGGGTTCGATCGCGCTTGGAGTCGGAGAGTGCGATCGTCTCACATATTGCACCATTCTCGCTTAAAAGGCCCGACGACCTGTTCCACAAAGAGTGAATTTTATTGTGGGGTGAACCCCAGAACCCGCCCATAACAGGCTGATTGAGAATCGTGTAATATGTCAGTTGTCAGGCAGTATTGTCGTCAAAAACCCGGTTTCTGACCACCCGTGCGTCGATTTTCAGCTTTTAGAGAGATGTAAAAACTCGACCGATCGCTACACTATTAACTAGGAACTCAGCAATTTTGGAGAAGAGGTGAATTGAAATTCGTTTCCGACCCGCAAATAAAAGTCAAAATCCGCAAAATGAACGAGCGGGTGCGGTGGCAAGAACAGTCGATCGTCGATCGGGGAATCGACCAAACTCGGATAGTTTTGGCATCTCCAACCACCGACTCTCCAGAGTTTTCGTTTTTAGTCGTAGGCGACAGCGGCACGGGCAACCACCGCGGGCACAATCCCCAGCGGCAGATTGCCGAACAGATGGTCTCCGAGCGCGAAAATTGCCGTTTTGTCCTCCACACCGGCGATGTCGTTTATCTCGTAGGTTCCAGCGAATATTACTTGCAAAACTTTATTCGCCCCTACCGAGAATTTATAGTCGGGGGCGAGCATCCCTCTCGGATTGCCTACGATCGCATGGTGTTTAATTTTCCGTTTTTGCCCGTACCAGGAAACCACGACTATTACGACTTGCCGATAGTCTACGGCCTTCTCTCAGCGACAGCTTTGCCGCTGCGGCGGCTGTTGGGTGCCAAGTTGGATCTCGATGTCGGCTGGCACGGTTCCGATCGCGGAAATACCTACGCCAAAGCCTTTCTGGACTACCTCAAAGCTCACAAAATGCCGGGAGAGCTCGATCGCCACCTAGACGCCCACTACACCGCCAGCACCAGCACAGGCCGCTGCATCCGCTACCAACCCGGACGTTTTACCCGCTTACCCAACCGCTATTACACGTTCCGCAGCGGCGGCATCGACTTTTTCGCCCTCGACTCCAACACCTTCAACGAGCCCTTACCGATCCCGAAAACCAAACAGGGCGACATTCGCCGCCAGAATTTGGAATTTGATCGGCAGAAGTTGGAACAAGAAAAATTGGCAATGCTCGAAATGTGCGATCGGCTCAACCCCGAAATTCCCGAGGAAGCCGAACAGCTAGACGACTTGGCCGCCAAGTTAGAGCAAGTTGACGAAATGTTGATGGATATTGACAAACAACTGTCGTCCCACAAAACAGCCGCCACTGACGTTGAACAGCTCGAATGGCTGAAAAAAAGACTGATTGACTCTTGGCGCGATTCCGAGGTGCGGGGGCGGGTAATTTACCTGCACCATCCCCCCTACGTGACCGAGGCGACAAAGTGGAATCAAGCTCAAACTTTGGCGGTTCGGTTGCGATTGCGCGAGGTGCTCGACGGGGTGGCCGATGCCATTGGGGGGGCGGCGCGCGGTCGTCCGCTAGTAGATTTGGTACTGACTGGCCACGCTCACTGTTTGGAATACCTGCGGACTGGGGATACGGGCCACGGCGACTCTGGGATTAATTGGATTGTCTGCGGGGGAAGCGGCCACAGTCTCCGCCGCCAGCGCCCGGAAGGGCCGGTGTTGGAGGAACCATCGAGTCCAGAAGCTTATCGGTTGGCGCGTGAGGGCGGGCGATCGCAAAAAGGCGATCGGCGGATAGCGGAATCTTTGTTATTTGTCGGCCGCAGCGGCCAAGGTTCCCACAAACGCCGTCCTTATTCGTGTTTGCGGATTGATGTTCTCGACGGGTGTCCCCCCAAATTTAGAGTCAGACCTTTGGTTGTCGAACGATTTGAGGGGAAATGGCAGGAGATCTCGATCGAACCTTTTGTGATTTAACTTTCGTTTTTCTGTAAGTCTCGATCGCCCTTAAAAAGGTGGACTTTGACCGATTCCGGTTCCCCCCTTTTTTAGGCTGGGGGAGATCGAAAGCCGAATGCTCGCACAAAATACTCGTATCAACTTAATTCAGGACAAAAATTCAATGATTGCTAACTTAACCCCTACTGGCTGGGAAATTATTTACCACCGCGCCCACGCTTTGCTCGCGGCCCAACTTGGCGGACACTGGAAGCGCTCGAAATCTCCTATTCGCTTGTACGAAACCATAGCGGCGATTTCGCATCACGACGATTTGGAGAAAGAGTGGGAAGAACATATATTGACTGAAGCGGGCGCGCCCTTAGATTTTACCTTGCAGACGGAAACGTCTCTGCCGAAAATTAAAGCCATGACGCAGAATGCGCTATATCGCGGTAGGTGGGTAGCAATGCTGATTTCTATGCACATGAGCTTTCTCACTGAAGGAAAGCGGGGAGAGTCGAAGGAACTCGACGAGTTTTTGGACGAACAACTGGAAAATCAAAAAAAATGGCGCGAGGAGTTGAAGATTTATAAAGAAGAGGCCGAATCAGCTTATGCTTTTTTCCAGTGGTGCGATCGGCTATCATTAATTCTTTGCAGCCGCGAGTTACCCGCCGGAGAACGAGCTTTAGAAATTAGTGTCGGCCCCGACGGCAAGCGCTACGATATTGTACAGAACAGCAACGAACTCGTGACTGTAACTCCTTGGCCTTTTGAAGAAGATAAGTTTACTGTGAACGTCGAAGCGTGCCATTTGGATCGAGTCCAGTTCGACAGCAACGAGGAAATCAAAGAAGCGCTGCACAAAGCTCCGCGCGAAGTCTTAGAGTGGACTTTTGTCAAGTCTTAATTAAGCCTTTGAAAAATAGGTGAGGGTTGTTGTCGAAGTTTGGCGGGCCTTGCATGTGTGTAAACTTAAGGTTACAACCATGTCTAAATCAGGGTTATAGTTGAGTCTTGATCCCCCCTAACCCCCCTTAATAAGGGGGGGACAAGAACACTCAAAGTCAACCCCTACTCCCCTTATTAATGGGGATTTAGGGGGATCGAAACTTCGATACCAACGAAAAAAAATCGAGGGTTTCAGTTCAGCCATTACCCATTACCAATTACCTATTACCAAATATGAAACGTTCAGCTTGCCTAATTTTTAATCCCGTCGCCGGCAACAGCGACCCCGACCAAGACTTAGCTAGAATTCAGGAACTTTTAGAGCCTTTTATTGACTTAGACATTCGGCTGACAACCCCAGAAGTAGACGCAGATCAAATCGCCCGTGAAGCAGTTGCTAGGGGAGTTGAGGCAATTATTGCTTCCGGGGGCGACGGCACATTATCCGCGGTCGCTGGGGCGATTGTCAGCACAAATATTCCTTTAGGAATTATTTCGCGGGGAACTGCTAATGCTTTTGCGAATGCTTTAGACATTCCCAATACTATTGACACCGCCTGCGAAACTATTTTGGGAGGGTTGACGCGGGTGGTGGATGCGGCGATTTGCAACGGTAAAATGCCGATGGTTTTGTTGGCTGGAGTGGGTTTTGAGGCGGAAACTGTCGAACTAGCCGATCGCGAAATGAAGAATCGCTGGGGAATGCTGGCTTACATTTTATCGGGAATTAAACAGTTAAACAATTTAGAAAGGTTTGAAGCGGAAATCGAAACCGAAGATAAAATTATCAGCGTTACTGCTGTGGCGGTGACGGTGGCGAATGCAGCGCCGGCTACTTCCATTTTAGCTCAAGGGCCTGCCGGGATTATTGTTGATGACGGCTTGCTGGATGTGACGCTGGTGGCGCCTCAGAATAAAGCTGGGGCGATCGCAGCTTCTTATCATCTATTGCAAACAGCTTTGAGCGGCAATCCTACCGATCGCGACGACATCGGTTATTTACGGGCAAAAAAAGTAACTATTAGTGCCGATCCGCCTCAAAAAGTGGTTGTAGACGGGGAAATCTTCGGCATGACTCCGGTTTCTATTGAGTGCATTCCGGGAGGTTTAACTATTTTTGTACCGCGAGTTGAAGAAGAGCCCGTGGTAGAAAAACTCACTGGTTTAGCGGACATCGAAATTACATTGAAACCCGTAACTTAAAACTTTTAGCGACCCAAAAAATAAGAAAGACCGCCCGGGCGGTCTTTAATTTTTATGCGTCTAAAATTTGGCGAATTCGGCGCTCTAAAAGTTCGAGATCGAGTCCGCCTTCATCGCGGCTGATGCGGCGCACGGTGACGTTAACATTGCTCAAATCTGCCAGCAAATCTTGCAGAATTTCTTGTTGCTGCCGAGCTTGAGTTATTTCGCGCGGTTCCTGCACCAAATCGCGCACGATCGTATCTTCACCACGCGAAGCAACGATCGGGTCTGCTTCGCCGTCTATATGCACAAAAGTGCGCCTACCAGGCCCCCGTTCATCTTCAATTGGTATTACTGCTGTTACTCGATCGGAGCGTACATATTTGCCAAATCCCAGGTGGACTAAGACAGAAGATTGTATTTTCATAGACCGCAAAATTTATTTGTTAGTTATCTATATTTTAACTTTTGCACTATGATATAACAACTAATTTTAGAGCTATTTATACTACCATATGTGTCGGTTTTTTCGGTGTTTTATAGTTGTCAATTTTTCTAAAATATGCTAAGTTAATTAACTAGATATAACTTACCAAGGGTGGGTCAGAAACCGGGTTTTTTAGGAAAATACTTCGCTCCTACCAGCAGATTCGGTAAAAACCCGGTTTCTTTAGTCGGAGCGCGTAAATCCTGTTAACATAAAAATAGAGCAGTTTGCGATCGCCCGCAGCGCATTTCAGGGACACAGCCTACCGATTCTAGATTTGAGCATTACTTCCCCGGAAAAACAGGAAAGCCTAAATCATGTTAATTAGTCTCGACTTAGTTATCAGCCTCCTGACTACAATTCCCTTCGGCACTATCAAAGACAAGTTTCAACGCAACGAAACTGTCATCAAAATCTTAAAAAAATTTAACCTTGACCCCGATGCTCCGCCCGCAGATTTTAGCGGAGTTTATGTTTATACTTTAGTAGAGTACGGCGCTGGCAAACCCAAGCAGATTTTAGAACTGTTTCGCCAAAAAGAGATTGAATCAGCATTTCGCAAAGCCTTCGAGTCCGATAGCCCAGCCATTTTAATTAAAGCAGGCGATGAATATCTGAATGAGAGTGCTTTAGGCAAAGAAATTCGAGATTTAGGCATTGACCCCAGACGGGAATTCATGGCATTTGCCGCCGTGTTTATGGAAGTAGCAAAGCGGACGCGGACGCTGGGAGATGTGATGATGGGAAATTCGATCGCCTCTTTGCAAAAACGCCTATCTATGGTAATGGATCGCATCGAACGCCTCCCCACTATCGAAGGAATTCGCACCGAATTTGCGCGGTTGGAAGCTGAAGATTATCCCGCACTTCCCGCAGCATCAACGAATATTCAAAAGTCTCAAGCTTTTATTTTATCACAACAAGTTCGTGGTTGGTTTGAAACATTAAGTTATAAGTTTGAAACCTATCAAATCTCGGAAGATAACTATTTTGAATGGATTATCAATGTCCCCGTCAGACGCAATCGGTACGATCGCATTTTAGTGCGCGGAATAGCCGGAGAAGCGGGACTCAGAGATATCTCAGCCCTGCGCGAGTCGGTGGAAAAACAGCGCACCGATGAAGGCTGGTTAGTCACCGCCCGCCGCATCAGTCGCGCCGCGCGGGATGAGGTAGAAAAAGATGAAAATCGCGATCTAGCTTGCTATACTTTCGATGAATTGCTCGACCAAGATGCCGATTTTTCCGCTTATCTCAACTGGCTGGAAACTGAAATTACCAGCCGGGGAATTGATACCAAATATGTGCCGTTAGCCTGTACAAAAGAAGAAATTGACCCCGATACTCACCGCAAGATAGGCGTGAGTCATTATGGAGAGCGAGATGGCTGGATCGAAGGTTATATTGACCTGTGGTTGAATGACCCAGTAAAAGAACATATTTCAGTTTTAGGAGAATTTGGAACTGGGAAAACTTGGTTTGCGATGCACTATGCTTGGATGGCGCTGCAACACTACCGAGATGCTCAAAAGCGCGGCTTAGAACGTCCGCGTTTGCCGTTAGTAATTCCGTTGCGAGATTACGCCAAAGCAGTTAGTGTCGAGTCGCTATTTTCCGAGTTTTTCTTTCGCAAGCACGAGATACCTTTGGCGGGTTATTCTGCCTTTGAACAACTCAATCGCATGGGCAAGTTTCTGCTGATTTTCGATGGTTTTGATGAAATGGCCGCTAAGTGCGATCGGCAAGAAACCATCAACAACTTCTGGGAACTAGCAAAAGCCGTCGTTCCCGGCGCAAAAGTCATCCTCACTTGCCGTACCGAACACTTTCCTGAAGGCAAGGAAGGACGGGCATTGTTCAATGCAGAACTGCAAGCATCAACAACCATTTTAACAGGCGAAACTCCCCAATTTGAAGTCTTAGAATTAGAAAAATTTAACGACGAGCAAATTGGGCTAGCGCTGTCATTTCAAACAGAAGCGGCGACAGTCGAAAAAGTGATGGGAAACCCGCAGTTATTGGATTTAGCGCGTCGCCCGGTGATGACAGAGTTAATTTTGGAAGCATTGCCCGATATTGAAGCTGGAAAACCAGTCGATATGTCGCGGATATATCTGTATGCGGTGCGGCGGAAGATAGAGAGAGATATCAAAGCAGAACGTACTTTTACTTCTGTAGCAGATAAGCTTTATTTTTTGTGCGAACTGTCTTGGGAAATGCTGTCTACCAACCAAATGAGTATCAATTATCGCAGTTTTCCCGATCGCATCCGCAGCTTGTTTGGTGCGCTCGTGCAAGAGGAAAAAGACTTAGACCACTGGCACTACGACATGATGGGTCAAACGATGCTAATCCGCAATGCCGATGGCGATTATACTCCGGCGCACCGTTCGCTGTTAGAGTTTTTTGTCGCTTATAAATTTGCAGCGGAATTGGGAGTTTTGGCGGCAGATTTTACCGAATTAGTTGCGCCGGAACAGTCTTGTTTAGATCGTAATGCAGCGCCTCAAAAATATACTTGGTCTAATTATTGTCGATTGCAAGCCCAGAAGAGAAATAATGGTGAACTTATTGCGCCTTTGCAGGGATTTGCTGCTGAAGATTTAGGGCAACTCCGTCAGAGTTTCGGACACGCGCCGCTGACAAAAGCAGTCATGGATTTGTTGTTGCCAATGGTAGGGGCGGTGTCCTCGTGCCGGCCCTGCCTCGATGTAGGGGCAGCTACGGAGGAATTATTGGAAATTCTGGAAGCAACGCGGGGAAAAACTGAAAGTGAGGTAGGTTATGTGGGAGGGAATGCGGCGACGCTGGTGGTGAAAATCGATGGCACTGCGTTAGAAGCAAAAGACCTTTCTCGTGCAGTTATTTTAGGTGCTGATTTTACAAATGCTAGTCTGCGCCGCGTCAATTTTGTTTCAGCAAATTTAGCTGATTCTGTTTTTACTAAAATCTTCAGCAGTGTTCGATCGGTCATATTTAGTCCTGATGGCAAACTGTTAGCTACAGGTGATACTGATGGCATAGTTCGCTTGTGGGAAGCTAGCAGTGGCAGAGAAATATTGACCTGTAAAGGACATACTAACGTGGTGGAGTCAGTCGCCTTCAGTCCTGATGGTGAGATACTTGCTAGCGGGAGTTATGAAAATACAATCAAGTTATGGGATGTCAAGACTGGTGAATGTTTAAAAGTTTTGCAGGGACATACCGGATCGGTAATGTCAGTCACCTTCAATCCTGATGGAAATATACTCGCTAGCGGGAGTTTCGATTGCACGATCAGGTTATGGGATATTCACACGGGTGAATGCTGCAAAATTTTGCAAGACCATACTAAAGTTGTATTTTCAGTGGCTTTCCATCCTGCTGGTGAGATGTTGGCCAGTGGAAGTGGCGACACAACAGTGAGGCTGTGGAATGTCGGTACTGGTGAATGCCTCAAAATTTTGTACGGTCATACTAAAAACGTGTTTTCAGTTGCTTTCAATTCTGCTGGTGAAATACTTGCTAGTGGCAGCGGCGACAAAACAGTGAGGCTGTGGAATATCGGTAGCGGTGAATGTTTCAAAACTTTGGAGGGACATTTCGATCAAATACGGTCGATCGCCTTTAGCCCAAATGGCGAAATACTTGCAAGTGGCAGTCACGATCGCACAGCAAAACTGTGGGATATCAACAACGGTGAATGCTTGAATACTTTGCAAGGGCATAACGATCGAGTAGGGTCAATCGCCTTCCATCCTGGGGGTGAAATACTTGTTAGCGGCAGTTACGATAAAACGCTGAAGCTGTGGGATATCAACAGCGGTGAATGCTTGAATACGCTGCAAGGGCATAGCAATCAAGTAAGGTCGATCGCCTTCAGTCCCAACGGTGAAATGTTTGCCAGCGCCGATGACGAACAAACAGTCAAGCTGTGGGATGTCAGCAGCGGTGAGTGCCTCCAAATTTTGCACGGGCATCTCGATCGGGTAAACTTAGTTGCCTTCAATCCTTCGGGTCAAATACTTGCCAGCGCTAGTTATGACCAAACACTGAAACTGTGGGATATTCGCAGTGGTGAATGCCTTCATACTTTGCCAGAATTTGGCAATGAAACACGATCGATCGCCTTCAGTCCAAATGGTGAAATACTTGCTAGTGCAGGTTATGACCAAACGGTGAGGTTGTGGGATATCGGTACTGGCGAATGCCTCAAAACGTTGCAGGGGCATAACAATTCTGTAAACTCGGCTGCTTTCAGTCCTTTGGGCGAGATATTTGCCAGTGCAGGTTTTGACGGAACGGTGAGGCTGTGGGATATCCATACTGGTGAATGCCTCAAAATCTTGCAGGGGCATACGGGTTGGGCGCGCGCGATCGCCTTTAGCCACAACGGTGAAATACTTGCCACTGGAAGTGTCGATCGAACAATAAGACTATGGGATGTCCGCAGTGGTGAATGTTTCCAAATCTTGCAGGGGCATACTGATTGGATACGTTCAGTTGCCTTTAGTTATTCTGGTGCAATAGTTGCTAGTGGAAGTGTCGATGGAACGGTAAGATTATGGGATATCAGTACAGGTGAATGTCTCAAAATTTTGCAAGGTCATACCAGTAGAATTAACTCTGTTGCCTTCAGTTCAAATGAAAAAATTATTGCTGCTTGCTGTCGGGATGGCACAATTATTCTTTGGGATGTTGAGACTTGTGAGTGCATCAAAATACTGAAAAGTGACCGACCTTATGAGGAGATGAATATCACGGGCGTTACGGGTTTAACTGAAGTTGAGAAAGCGACGATCAAAGCTTTAGGGGCTGTTGAAAATTAATCATCGCAAAGGAGAAACTATGCAGCCAGCAATACGAATTACAACCAAAGTTCTTGCAGGAAATAAACTGGAAATTCAAGTGCCACCTGGATCGGTGGGCGAAGAGGTGGAAGTTTTTGTGATTATACCAGCAAAGCCTTGGAAAACTTTTTTTGATAGTTTGAATATGTTTTCTGACGACTTTATGCTACTCAGAAATCAATTGTCTTTGGAGACGAGAGAGGCTTTTGAATGAAATTTTTGCTAGATTAGGACTTACGCACGGGTAGTCAGAAACCGGGTTTTTTCGACAATACTTAGTTGAGACCAGCAGATTCGACCAAAAACCCGGTTTCTTGTCGAAGTGCGCGCGGGTAATCAAAAACCGGGTTTTTTCCAGAATACTTGGTTGAGGCCAGCAGAAACAGCCGAAAACCCGGTTTCTAATGTAGCCTACTGACTAAACTGTTGAGCGTAGTAGCCAGCATAGCGAGATCCCTTTTCCAGCAACTCCTCGTGCGTCCCAGATTCCACAATTCTGCCTTTTTCCAAAACTAAAATGCGATCGGCTCTCCGCACAGTAGCCAAGCGGTGCGCGATAATAAACACAGTGCGATCGCGCATCAATCTTTCCAGCGCTTCCTGCACTAAACCTTCGGATTCCGAATCCAGCGCCGATGTCGCTTCATCCAAAATTAATATTCTCGGATTAAGCAAAACTGCACGGGCGATCGCAATTCTTTGTTTTTGACCGCCAGATAAGTTTACACCCCTTTCCCCCACCCAAGTTTGATAACCGTCGGGAAACTCACTAATAAATTGATGGGCGTTGGCAATCTCAGCAGCTTTTTGAACATCTTTTAGTTCATAATACGATCGCCCAAAAGCAATATTTTGAGCAATTGTACCCGAAAATAAAATCGTTTCTTGCGGCACAATGCCGATTTGCCGACGCAGCGTATTTAATGTCACATCTTGAATATCAATCCCATCAATTAAAATCTGTCCCGCTTGCGGATCGTAAAATCTCGGTAGCAAGTTTACTAAAGTAGTTTTACCCGCGCCGGATGCACCCACGAGGGCAATCATTTCTCCGGGAAGCACCAGCAAACTCATGTTTTGCAGAATGGGTGTCTCTGAGTTATAGGCAAAATTAATATTGCGGTATTCGACTTTGCCAGTAACATGGGGAAGTTCAGTTGCCCCAGGTTTTTCGACTACTGTTGGTTGAATTGCTAATAGTTCAAAAATGCGATCGCTAGAAGCTTCTCCCTGCTTAAAATCTCCGTAATTAGCAGTTGTGATAGCGATCGGGTCAATTAAAAGTGCCACCCCTGCGATATAACTGATAAATTGAGTACCGGTGAGATTTCCTTGAGAAATTTGCCAACCTCCCAGGAAAAAGAGCAAAATCACGCTCATCGCTTCCAGAAAGCCAACTACAACGAACTGAAGTGCTTTTATTCGTTCTGACAGATACTTAGCGCGGCGGTTTTGTTGTGCTTCTTCTGCAAAGCGGGCAATTTCGTAGTCTTCAGCCACAAATGCTTTGATTAAACGAATGCCGCTGAATACTTCTGTCAGCAAAGCTGATAAATCAGAGATGCGATTTTGACTTTGGCGCGAGTAACTTAGTAGTCTTTCGCCAAACCAGCCAATTAAGATAGCCATCAGCGGTGCAATAATTAATGCACCCAAGGTTAATTGCCAGTTGAGATAAATCATATATCCCAGAACCGCAATTAGCTGCAAAACACAAGGGATAAACTGATGAAAAAATTTATTTACGACTTCGCCAATGCGGTCAATATCTTCGGTGAGGCGGTAGGATAAGTCTCCAGTTTTGGCAGTTTCAAAGTAGCCGAGATTTAGTTTTTGCAGGTGGGAGTAGACTTTTTTGCGGATTTCTAAAGCAATAGTCAAAGCAGCTTTTGCCATCAGCGTATCTTGACCGTACTGGGCTGTACCGCGAATTAGAAATATAATGGCGCTGAGTGCGGCAATTTGAGCGAACCCTTTTAAATCTCCTTTACCTATAAATTTTGCTGTTTCGCCAACTAGCCACGCTATAATTGGCCAAAATACGGTAAATACTACAGTACAAGCTAATGCTTTACCGATGGTGTGTTTTTGGGGACGGAGGTAGGGTAAGATTTGCCAGTATGTCGATCGAGTTTTCAAGATATTTTACCTCTGGAAGTTCTGTTTTTACAGATATCTGAGCCAAAACATGATATCAGCGATCGGACAAATCTCAACAATCATTCTTGACCGAAAGCATCCGGCATACAACGCCCCCGGATTCATCCGTGGGGTTAATTGTCCAATTCTTCAATCTAAAATCTAAAATCTAAAATCTAAAATCATTCTTGAGCGTCTGCATAAGTAGCCTGCACCTTAGCCCCCGCGACAACTTCGCCCCGAAAGGCGGCTGACTGTCCGGGTGCAAGAGTAACTGGTTGAGCGAAGATAAATCCGTTGTCAATTAAATTGCCTGACTCGTCCAAAACTTCATAATTTACTTTGACATTCTTGATTTTTTTGCACCCTTGATTAAGCACTTGACCGCTGAAAAAGTTGCCGTCATAATTAGCCGCCGCAATTGACACTTTTGCAGCGATGTTGGAACCGGGAATGCAAGTTTGGGCAGTTCCCGATGCTGGCTGTTCCTCGCACAATTTGCCCAAGTCTACTGTTTTGCCGTCGGGGGTTTTCATGTAGCAAAACGGTTCATCAACTAATGAATTTTGAGCAAGTGTATTTGTAGAGTCTGTAAGCAAAGGGCGAGCCGATATCGGCGACATTAGCAAACTAGATAAAGCTAGTGTTAAAGGTAAAATAATCATGTTTTTGGGCAATAAGTTGTACATGATAATTCACAGGATTTTTACGTTTGCATCTCTCTATGTATGGTGCACCTTACGAGTAATTTAAATTTTCGGGCGGGCTAGAAGCCCACCCCACAAGAATTAGATGGGTGGGCTAGGAGCAACGGCTCACAAGAATTAGATTCGCACCTTACCAGATTATCTAATACTCGGCTTTCTATTCCTAAGATTCCGGGCTCCGGGAATTTTCCGGCTGGGACGGCGACTGTTCAAACTGCTCGCAGTTCGAGTATTCACAGCATCAGCAGCAGCTATTAAACCCAAATCTTGCAAGATTTCAACAGCCGCCCTTTGTCCAGTTTCGCAACCGCCTTCCATGTAACCTTGATTTTCCAGCGAAGTGTGTTCCCCGGCAAAATATAAATTGCCAACTCGTTCGCCTTCAACGCCGTACATTTGCGTCCACTGTCCGACTAAATAGCAGGAATAAGAACCTTTAGAAAAGCGTTCTCCCGGCCAATAAGCTCGCACAGCTTTGCCCGATCGCAAATTTCTCACTCCGGGAAAAACTCTTTCAAATTGGTTCAAAAATCTTTGTGCTTGGTCTTCTGGAGTTCCGGCACCGATCGACAAACCCTGCTTTCCTCCTGTAAAATTAGTAACTAAACCGTTAGGAGTAGGGGCGAAAGGCGTAGCTTCCCAGGTATTCTGGAATCCTAAATCGCTATAAACAGAAGCAGTCGATCGATAAAGTTCCCGCCAAATTCGGCTGCGGTAGCCAGTAATTAACTTAGAATTAGTACCGTAACCCAATTGCTCGATCGCCCGCCGCTTTGGTTGGGGCAAAGGTACGTTAATTTTAACGTCTCGCAGAGTGCTGAACGGCAAAGTTAACAAAACTCGCTCGTAAGTGCGCTCGAACGCGCTTAGTCCCGATCGCAAATTTACCCGATAGCGGCCATCCGGCAAAAGAGTAATCGCTTCCAAAACCGTCCCCGCCTCGATCGAACCAGACAATTGACCCGCCAAACGGTTGATAATTTGACTATTACCGCCGTCAATTTGATAACGCTCATCGCTGTTGCCGTACAATTCAAAACTGCCCGCTTCAGAACCGATTAAAAACAGCAGATTTAACGCCGACTGTTCTTCAGGATCTCGACCGTATTCAGTCGTGTAAGCAATGCGGAGTAACTGCCGGACAATCGTGCTAGTATCAGCTTGGTCTACATATTCAGCGAGCGAAAGATTGTCCAATCTTTCCGCTGCTTCTGTAAAATCAAGATAGCTAATTTCATCGCCAACCGCCTGCAAATCAGCAGTAATTTTACTTGCTAGCGGCGCAAAATCTGCGATTATTTGCTCAAGAGAAAAGCGGCGCCCTTGAAAGAAAAAAGTATCTTTCACAAATTCGCGCTGCACGTCAACTAAGTCGATCGCCCGCAAACCCAATTCCGTCGCCAGCGAGATTAAAGTAGTATGACCGGTGTCAATAAATTCTCCCCCCAAATCAGCCGGAATCAGCGTTCCAGCCACCTTGGGAACCGTGCGTATCCGTCCCCCCACGCGGTTCGTTGCCTCGATTATATCGGCACGCACACCCGCTTGGCGCAAGCGATAAGCCGCCGTCAAACCCGCAATCCCTGCACCCACAACCAAAATCGGCGATCGTCCGCCCTGTTGAGCAAAAGCTCCCCCTCCCTCCCTGGTAAAAGTCGCAGCAGCCACAGCCCCTGCAGCAGCTAAACCCCCGTGCAGCAAGCGGCGACGAGATATGGCAGAATTAGGAATGCCAGCGCTCAGCATCCCCAGCAGTTCATCAGCCGGAATGCCCGTTTCCCTTGATTTCTGGGCAATACTCGCAGCGCGGCGCAGCATTGCCATCAGTGCAGATTTAGCCATAATTAAGACATCCTCACAAAACAAAACTTTGATGTAAACTGGATTCTCGATCGTGCACTTTCCAGACTAAAGTCCAGAGAGATTTTTTTAATAATGCTAACCCTCAGAACACTGTTCGACAGCAAATTTTATCTCGAAAACAACCCAGATGTCGCCGTAGCAGTTGCCAGAGGCACGGTATCGAGTCCCTTCGATCACTACCGAAAAATTGGCAAATTTGAAAATCGCGACCCGAATGCCCTGTTCGACGCCAGCTATTATTTAGACACCAATACAGATGTAGCGGTATCAGCGAAACTCAATGGCTTTTCAGCAGCCGATCACTTTATTAGATTCGGTCAATTTGAACGACGAAACCCCAACCCTTTCTTCGATGTTGGTTTCTATCTAGCAAGCAACCCAGACGTTCAGACAGCAGTTCAAACCAATCAATTTACCCCATTTGAACACTACTTCAAAGCCGGTCAATTAGAAAACCGCAAAGCCAGCGTTTTCTTCGATCCCAGCTTTTATCTAGAAAAATATCCGCTGGTAGCAGCAGCAGTCAATAGTGGGGCAGTTAGAAGTGCGATCGACCATTACATTCAATTCGGTCAACAAGAAGGATTGTTGAGCACTCTCCCCGATCCCGCCGACAATTTGAACGCAGCAAAAAGCCTGGGCATTCTCACAGAAATTCAAACTGCGAGCGATTTTGTGGGAAATGCTGAACCAGCCGACATTTACAGTTTCATCCTCAATACTCCCAGCCTTTTCAGTGTAACTGTTGACGGTTTGAGTGCAGATGTTGATGTTGAATTAATTCAAGATCTCAACGGCAACGGCGCAGTTGGATTAGACGATCTTATTGCTTCGTCTAACAATTTAGGCACGGCTTCAGAAACAATTGTCAGCAATGGGCCTTTGCCTGAGGGGACTTATTTTGTCCGCGTTTATCAATTTCAAGGCGATACAAATTATGACTTGAGATTGCTTTCCGCTCCTTCTCCCACGCCGCTTCTATGACATGAGGGTTTACACTCGAAGGCAGTCCAAATCTGAAGGTGGAAGACAGAATGCAGAATTAAAGAAAATTTTATGATTAAATAATTCTGCGGGTTTGTCAGTTAGATACTGTCCGGTTAATGGTTAGAGTCGATAGGGGCATTTCTACCCCTACCTCTCTTTCAGAACGGAACGTGAAACTTTCGCTTCATTCCGCTCC
>NZ_JAUBSA010000106.1:0-15207 GCF_036702115.1 Microcoleus sp. LAD1_D5
AATTATGAGTTAGCTCTAGGGGGATTAAATTGAAAACCTTCTATTATAGCATAGATTTTTTTTGCAAGAGGTCTATTCAGTAGTTCCTAACAGTGAAGTGGCAAGAGCATTTGGCGCTTCTTGCCACTTAAAAAATTGCGCTATCGCAGTGAGGAAACCTATGGATTTGCCAACCTTATTGGACTGGATGCGATCGAAATATTGAAACAATAAACTTATTCAACGATCTCGTAACGAACTAACTGGCGAACATTTTGACGTGATAACTGTAGTTCTTGGGCGATCGCTGCCTCTATCTGGCTTGCGTCAGTCATTGGCAATTCTAATTCCAATCGCTTCAAAATGGGTTCTGCTGTTTCTACCGCAACCTGGGTGGTTCCTTGTTTTCGGTTAATCACCGCATTAATCAGCAATATATTGACAGACACCGTTGCTTTAAGCTGGGTATCTGCCTGAAGTTTATTCTTTACGATCTGGGGTTGTTGTAATTCTTGAGCCATTAGGAAACTGGAGCTAACCCAAAACGCGATCGCCACAAACGGCAATGGCAACCAAAACTCTGCGCCTGATGCTTTTAGCCAACGTTTAGTAACTTGCCACATAAATTTTTTACCCCACCCCAACCCTCCCCTTGGTAAGGGGAGGGAGTAAGAAATTCACAAATGATTATTGTTTAGAATATAACTAAAAGTTACATATTTAAATGTAACTGTTAGTTTTAAACACTTTAGTCGATCGTCACCAACCTCCTTAACAAACTTTGACATCACAACTAAAAGAGAAAATTATCCACCTTTAATTGGTGTGGTCTAACACTGTTGTCATTTTTGATTCCATGGGGGAATGTGCAACCCTATATAAGCTACAACTACAGTTTTAGTTAGATCACCAAACATTGGTCGGGTACTGGAGTCAATAGCAGCCAGCACCATACAACCAATTACCAACAACAGAACGACAGCTCCCAAAATAGGAGTTTGGGGAAAGCGAACTTTGCCTTTAACTGACCGCTTGTTGTATTGTCTTTTTTTCATTTTTGTCTCCTTTGTTTGTATTTATCAACAAGCTCTTAATTTCTCTGTTTTGCAAACAAACCAAAAAAAAAGGAGATCCTGTATTAGGAACTCCGCGGCAAACGTTGGTTCATTTTATTTTTTAGGAAGTCAGTTTTTGATAGCAAGCCTCTAAAGAAGCCTGCCAACCGACTCTCAAAATTTGAGAATTATAAGTGCTAATCGATACAGCAGTGCTTGCTTATTGAAAAATAACAAGTTCTGCCTGCTGATACTACCTATTGTAACATAACAAACCTATATTATTAAAAATTAATAAATTCTTAATAATTGGGTTTCCAATTTTTTACTGGATTACCTTTAACATTTAAAATTTTAATAGAAAAAGTAATTAGGATTGCTATATTTGCACTTTACTGGAGTTACCGCTCTGCTGAAATCATACTCAAGGGCGATGCGTCAAATGTTTCAGTTTCATAAGAACACCGCGTTTATAAGCCCAATTAAATAAAAATATGAGAATCTTACTTGTGGAGGACGACCCAAAGCAACTGATGCCACTTCAAACAGTGCTGTCTCAAGCAGGACATAGCGTGGATGGGGTAAAAGATGGAGAGACGGCACAGTGGCTGTTATCAGAAAAAGAATATGATTTGTTGATTTTGGACTGGATGTTGCCACATATCAGCGGGGTAAATCTCTGTCGCCAATATCGAGCCGCAGGGAAAACAGCGCCGATTTTGATGATCACGGCAAGAGATACCACGCCTGAAAAAGTGACCGGCTTAGACGCAGGTGCAGATGATTACCTGGTGAAACCGATCGATTTGGTTGAATTCATGGCACGAGTGCGGGCATTAAGACGGCGATCGCCCCTTTGGCAAGGAGATACGCTCAGCCTTGAGGATCTACACCTCCACCTCGATACTCTTACTGTTGAGCGACAAGGTGCAACCGTTTCCCTCTCCAGTCGAGAGTTTCAGTTGTTGGAGTATTTTATGCGTCATCCTCGACAGGTTTTGACTCGGAATCAGATTGAACAAGGCGTGTGGGAATGGGGGACTGAACCAGAGAGCAATGCGATCACTGTTCTAATTCGCAAACTCCGCCAACGCTTGCAGGCTGTAGGATCTGCAGACTGGATTGAGAGCATTTACGGTATGGGTTATCGCCTCAGTTCCCCTGAAAAGTAACGATCGTAAAGGCAAGCCGTGTTCAATCAAAGTCGTCGCAATCTGGCTCGTTGGTTCACCCTCTCAATGGGAAGCATTCTTGTGCTGTTTGCTGGGGTGATTTATCAGATTGAGGTAAAAGATAAACTAGAGGCGCTTGACCGACTGCTCTATGACAAGACTAGAGTCATGGCTGCCAGCGTGTATTATGAAGTTCAAAAAAACGAGAGCCAGGTCGATCTGAGTCATGTCCCCTTGTTAGGCAGTGGGTCTCATCCCCTTGCAGAAGATCTGATTTATGTACGCTGGTATAACCCACAAAGGCGGCTCGTTCGTTTTTTTGGGGATTCTCCTCCAGAGCAGTTAAATACGCCCTTTGGTTATCTCACAGTTCGATCGACCGATCCACTTTTGGGAAAAGGAATCTGGCTGCGTCAGGTGACATTACCCGTTGAAGGTAGAACAGGGGTACTCGGTTATCTTCAGGTTGCAACTCCCCTGACAGAAACTCAAAACAGGCTCACTCAGCTTCAGATTGTGCTAACTCTCGCTGTCCCGCTGACACTGGGCTTAATTGCCCTCACAGGTTGGTTTCTCAGTGGGCTGGCCATGCAACCGATTCGGCAAGCCTATCAGCAGCTTCAGCGCTTTACAGCCGATGCCTCTCACGAGTTGCGATCGCCCCTCTCTGCAATTCTCACGAATGCCCAGCTTGGGTTGCTGATCGCGGCTGATGATTCACGTTACCATCCTCCCTTAGAAAACATTGTAGATAGCGCAAAATCAATGGGATCCCTGGTGAATAATTTACTGCTGTTGGCTCGTCATCAGGGGCACCTTGCGCCGGAATCGCTCAAGTTAATCAATCTCAACGAGTTGCTGAGCAATTTAGCAATCCAGTTTCTGGCACTTGCAGAAGCCCAAAATATCAAACTAACCTGCGAATCACCGGAACAACCGATTGAATTATTGGCTGATCCTGATTTGCTACGGCAAGTAGTCGAAAACTTGCTTTACAACGCCTGTAAATATACTCCCGTTGGCGGAACTGTAAAGATACGCCTAGTTCTTCATTCCAATTTGGCAGTCATTCAGATAATCGATACGGGAATTGGTATTCCAGAAGTGGATTTACCCTATATTTTTGATCGCTTCTATCGAGTAGACACCGATCGCTCGCAGGAGAGTGGAGGCTTTGGGCTGGGGTTGGCGATCGTCGAACAAATTGTCAAGGCACACAGCGGAAAAATACAGGTGACGAGTGAAGTGGGTCAAGGCTCAACGTTCCAGGTTGAACTGCCGCTCAAACCTTATCACTAAGCCGCCTCAAACGAGAGAGAATGTTCACTCTGCTTTCTGCTTTAGACGTAACTGCAATGTATGTGGTGTATTTGGATGAATGCCGATGAAGTTGAAACATGATTTCTGGGTTGGTTGGGCGCTAGGGGCGATCGTCCTGAGTTCTTGTTCCGACCAAACTACCTCACCAAGACAACAACCTGATATAAAACGTGAAATTTCACTGAAAGCAGTCCCGTTAGATAAAACAAAAGTTGTGATGGGACAAACCGTATATGTCCCTATTTACTCACATATTTATCACTACAATAGCCAGGATCAAGTCATGAATTTGTCAGCCACCCTCAGTATCCGCAATACGGATCTGACAAATTCGATTATTATTACTTCGGTGCGTTACTACGATAGTGATGGGAAATTGATTAGGCAGGACATTAAGAGTCCAGTAGAACTCAAGCCACTTGCTTCCACAGACTTTTTCATTGCAGCAGATGATACAAGTGGAGGCTCAGGTGCAAACTTTATTGTGGAGTGGGTTGCAGAAAAAACGGTTTATGAGCCTGTCATTGAAGCTGTCATGATTAGTACCTCATCTTCTCAGGGCATTTCATTTATCAGTCCCGCTAAAGTTCTCAAGCAACACCAGATGCAGAAGTGATTTTAGAGGATTAAATTATTGCTTTACAAAGTAGTTTGAGACTACCCTAAGGGGAGCATCTCATATTTGTAAAAACACTTTTTCTGGCTTCTTCCTTCTTCCTTCTGACTTTTTTCCTACTGGCTCCTGACTCCTAACTTCAATTCCTAGCTTGGCTGCAAAAGTGAGATGCTCCCCTTTTTAATTTTTAACTTTGTACATCACTATTTATTGCAAAATAAAACGATAGCATTACTGTGCATGACTACCCAACTTTTTTCTGTTAAGATTAGAGAGCTTGAGGGTGAATACTAAAAATATAAATGAGGACTTAGGGTATGCAAAAGCGACAATTGGGAACATCACAAATTCAGATTACCCCGATAATTATGGGGACTTGGCAAGCTGGGAAGCGGATGTGGGTGGGAATTGAGGATGCTGAAACTGTCAAAGCAATGCGCGCGGCTTTTGAGGCAGGTATTACAACCTTTGATACGGCTGAGGTTTACGGAGAAGGGCATTCGGAACAAATTATCGGTCAAGCACTTTCAGATGTGCGATCGCAAGTAGTTTATGCTAGCAAAGTTTTCGCCAACCACCTGAAACCCGATTTGTTAATCGAAGCCTGCGATCGATCGCTAAAAAACCTCAACACCGATTATATCGACCTTTACCAAATCCACTGGCCCGCTGGCACTTGGAATTCCGAGTTAGTGCCCATTGCAGAAACAATGGACGCCCTGAACAAGTTAAAAGAACAGGGAAAAATTCGGGCGATCGGCGTTTCCAACTTCTCGCGTGCCCAAATAGAAGAAGCCGCCCAATACGGACGCATCGACAGCTTGCAACCGCCATATTCTCTCTTTTGGCGCTGGGTAGAAAAAGATGCTATGTCCTATTGTGTGGACAATCATATCTCAATCATTGCCTATTCATCTCTAGCTCAAGGAATATTGACAGGTAAATTTGGGCCAGAACACAAGTTTGAAGAAGGCGACCACCGCGCCAAAAATAAGCTGTTCATCAAAGAAAATTACGACCGAGTGCAAACAGCATTAAATCAACTCAGGCCAATTGCCGATCGACATCAAACAAGCTTGGGTAACTTAGCTTTAGCCTGGTTGATTTCCCAGCCCCAAACAAATGCAATTGTCGGCGCGCGCGACGGGGAACAAGCAGCCGAAAATGCTAAAGCTGCTGAGGTAAAATTGAGTGAAGAGGAATTAAAAGAAATTGACGCGATCGGGCGCACCGTCACCGATCATTTAGACGATAACCCCGTTATGTGGAATTTTTAAAAGCGTTAATTCAGGACTAGAAAAACCTCTATATGTAGGGTGCGCCGAACCGCGCACCTTACCCCTATAAGTACCGCGTAAAACCCGTTTGAGAATAAGTCCTATCAATTTTATAGAGTCGGACAAGAGGTATAATATTTACTGCCTAGTGCAAATATTCAAAAACATAAAATCTAAAATCCCTACTCCCAAATCCCCAATCCAAAATCTAAAATTTAAAATCTAAAATCGAATGAGTTACTGCCTACACCCCAACTGTTCCAAGCCACAAAACCCTCCCGCAGCCAAAATTTGCAGGAATTGCCGTTCAAAACTGCTACTGCGCGATCGCTACCGGGCCATAAAGGCGATCGGACAAGGCGGTTTTGGTAGAACATTCCTCGCCGTTGACGAAGACAAACCCTCAAAACCTCGCTGCGTCATCAAACAATTTTTACCTGCAGAAACCCAACTAATCCCATCAGCAAGCAATCGCAACAGCAAAAAAGCAGCTGAACTTTTTGAACAAGAAGCAATGCGATTAGACGAATTGGGCAAACACCCTCAAATTCCAGAACTATTAGCCTATTCTATCCAAGACAGCAGACAATATGTAGTCCAAGAATTTATCGACGGGCAAAATTTAGCACAAATTGTAGAGACAGAAGGCAGATTTACAGAAAATCAAATTCAAGACTTACTCAATAGCTTATTACCCGTCCTTCACTTCATCCACTCCCACAACGTTATTCACCGAGACATCAAACCCGGAAACATCATCCGCCGCGCCGACAAACAATTAGTTTTAGTAGACTTTGGCGCCGCAAAAATTGCCACAGGTACAGCCTTACTCAAAACAGGAACCAGCATCGGCAGCCCCGAATACATCGCCCCCGAACAAGCTAGAGGCAAAGCATTTTTTACCAGCGATTTGTACAGTTTAGGCGTAACCTGCCTGTATTTGCTAACTCAAGTTTCCCCTTTTGATTTGTTCGATCCTGGTGAAGATGCCTGGATCTGGCGGCAGTATTTGGCTAACAACCCAGTCAGGGAACAACTAGGTAAAATTTTAGATAAAATGATTGCAAATGCTACCAACCACCGCTATCAAACGGCTGTTGAAGTATTAAAAGAAATTAATCCCCAAGTTGCGATCGATCTAGCAATTCCTAAAACAAGTTCCAAGTTAGTTAAACCCGGAAAAACTCCCGCCCAGCCCCAACAACAAATCTATAACTGGCAATGTCTTCACACCCTCACAGGTCACAGAAACTTAATTTACTCTGTTGCTTTCAGCCCCAACGGAGAAGTTGTAGCCAGCGGCAGCGATGACAAAACAATCAAGCTGTGGGGAGTTGAAGACGGGCAAGAAATTGTCACCCTCATAGGACACGCTAACTCGGTTTATACAGTAGCTTTCAGCCCGGACGGACTAATGCTAGCCAGCAGCAGCCACGACAAAACTGTAAAACTTTGGCGGATGAAAGACGGGCAAGAAATCCTGACTCTAAGCGGTCACATTAACTCAGTTTACGGCGCAGCTTTCAGCCCCGATGGCGAAATTATTGCTAGCAGCAGTTGGGACAAAACAATCAAGATTTGGCGCGTCAAAGACGGGCAAGAAATTCGCACCCTTGCGGGTCACACTAATTTAGTTTATTTTGTTGCTTTTAGCCCGGATGGCGAAACTCTTGCTAGCTGCAGTTGGGACAGAACAGTCAAGATTTGGCGAGTTAAAGATGGGAAGTTAATTCGCACACTTACAGGTCATACAGACTCCGTTCGCTGCATAGCTTTCAGTCCCAATGGCGAGTTTTTGGCTAGCGGCAGCCATGACAATACTATTAAAATTTGGTGGGTCAAAGATTGGCAAGAAGTTTTAACTATCAGAGGTCATTCGTGGTATGTTGATTCTATTGCTTTTAGTCCCGATGGCGAGATTCTGGCTAGCAGCAGCAATCAAACTATTAAGATTTGGCGAGTGAAAGACGGTCAAGAAGTCTGTAATATTGCAGGTCATACTAACTCGGTTTATTCTGTTAATTTTAGCCCGGAAGGAGAGTTTTTTGCTAGCGGCAGCAGTGACAAAACTATTAAGATTTGGCAGAATATGACCTTTGTTTAATTAGCCACAATCAAAGTTGTTTGTAATCGTTGGGCGGGGGCAGGTTTATGAGAATTAGTGGTTTTAGGCAATTATTGTTGGTGAACCTGCCCCTACAGGAATTATGGTCAATTCACTGAACACGATATGATTCAACAGTTTTCCATTTCAATTTTTTGCCGCAACTCCCGAATGACTGTACTTGTAGGGCGATCGCGCGACATTTGCCAGCATTCCTCCACAATTTCTGATACATTAAAATTGGGAAAATAACGGCTGATTAAACTTTCGACATATCGATCATTTTGTAAACAGTAAATTATTAGCCTATTTTTCTTAAACAGCCACACTTCCGGCACTTGATAAGGCAAGTAATCATCTAAATCCGTGTAGCTAGTTACGTCTACTTCGATTACTAGATCGGGCGGCGGTTCAACACCCCAAGCAATCCGATCTTTACCAAGAATTGCCGCGCAATTATCGATATAAAAACAATAATCTGGTTCAATCCCTCTTACCTCCGGCAAATCCATCGTAATGGGCGTAAACGCTTCATAATCTCGCCCCAAGTAATCTAGGAAAACCCTTGCCACCATTGCAATAATATGAGATTGTTTTCCGTGTACTGGTAAAGGGGACATTAACAAAATCTCTCCTGATCGATATTTGATGCGCGGAATTGAACGATCGCCCAATTGTGCTACAAGTGATTGGTAATCCTGCCAACTACCAGGCAATTTAATCACTGTTCCTGGCGGCAAATGAATTTTTTCTGGCGTGACAACTGCAAACATAAAACTTATACCTCCTGACTGAGGATGTGTGTTTTAAACAACTAAAAGCTATTATCAATCTATCTGCTTCACTACCTCCCCGGCTAACCCTAGCACCTCTGCAATTTGCTCATCCTTTAATCCCAACTGTCGTAATTTACCAGCCATTTCAATTTTAACTTGATTCGTGCCATCCTGGTAGTCGGGAGTCGGAGGCTGACTTTTAGTTGGGGTAGGAGTGGGTAGTTCTGAGCAACCATTGATATAGTTAATTGTGTGGCTATGACCAAAATGAGTATTATTATTGCGATCGCCAAAATTTATATTCAGATTTAATTGCCGCTCTAGCATAGATTTAAGATTACGTTTATCCACTGGTTCATCAAAAACATCAGATAACATTTGCAAAAGCTTGTAACCGATATCCTTAGCATGACCCGCCGTACAACCATAAGTATCTGCAATATCAGAATACTTTTGTTGCTTCAGTATTCCCTCGATAATTTTACGTTGCAAGTCATTGAGATGTTTGCCAGTATTCGCGCAGACCACTTCATCTACAAATTGCAAGATATGGGCAGTGTCCATCAGTAGGGTGTCAGAGAACTATAGTTAGTATAGCCGACTTTATCCGCCTTTATCCGTCTTTTTCCGCCTTGCATAGCGATTTTAGAAAGACCCGTCTTTTTCCGTCTTTTTTCGCTTTGCAGTTTTGTGCGATCGGTCTATGATGTGGAAAAGGATAAGAATCAGCTTCGCTGGAAGAAGGTAGTGTACATCTAATCTCAATGTCCAATAGCGAGTGATGGTGCTTTACTAAGTTGAAAATTGCGATCGCACTTCCAAATTATCTTATAGGTTTTGGGCGATCGCTTGTATTGCGAACAGAATTTCATCTACCAGTTTTCAGGCTTCTAATGTCTATCGATCGGTCAGATAGGCAGGTTTTGCCGATATTATCCGATCTTTCTTTGAGACATTTGGGCAAATTTTTCTGGAAAAGTTCCGACTCAATCCGACTGCCAGGGCGATCGGGCTTTGGTTTTACTTGGGTTAAGGCAGGGCAAAAGTAGTTCAAACTGTTCGGATTTAAACCGCAGATGTGCGGGATAAGCCGACCAGGAAGAGTATTGTACTGCAACTGCGGGACAATTAATAGTTAGACCGCAAGCTTTCGATAATTATAAAAAATTAATGTTGTCCTTTACTAGGAGGTAAAATGTCGAATTCAATAAAAGCTCCATTTTATTCTGTGGCTTCACTGTTCTCAGCAGTAACATTAAGCTTCTCACTTCCTTTGATAGTTTTCAGTTTTCCAGCAAAGGCGCAAACCAATGAAAGTTTTAGTCAGTGCGTTCTTAACTTGTACAGTGGTCCTTACAGTGCCAATGATGCTGCTAAAAATTGCTTAACGGCATTCAGAGGAAGAGCGGTGAATGAAGAATTCACAACTTGCGTCAATGCACTGTATAAAGGTCCATTTTCTCAGAGTGATGCAAATCAATACTGTCAGCGAGCTTTGGAAAGTTCTGCAAGCACAACACCAGATAGTGAAGATATAAGACAAAGAAGAAGGCCTGGCGGAGATCCACAGGCAATTCAGCAATGTATGAATGGTTTGCTATATGTAAGAAAACCAGTTTGTACTCGCAGTGGCTGCGCTAGACTCAGTACACCCGAAGAAAATGCTAACAATGGTTTTGGTGGTTGGCAGTGGCAAACTGTCAGAACTGAAACCAGTGAGTCAACAGCCGCAGATGCCTGTCGTAATGCTCGCTAGATAACTTGCGTATCGCAGTTTGCACATTAGTATGATCGCCAATCTAGTAAGGTGCGTTAAAGAAATGTTACGCACCTTTTTTTGTTTGAACGCGAATGATTCTTCCGAAGCAGTTTCTGGTCAGTTATAATGCCAGATAAGATAAGGCAATGATCTCGGTGCTTTGTTAATGGGAACACGTGGCGGGACTTTATGGGTTCAGAATCCAGTATCTTTCACAAGTGGCTTTGGATCTGTAGACATGAGAATTAATGATGCTGATAATGCACTTGGCGATAACGGAGGAACTCTTCAAGTGTGCTTCGGTAACTAAGTTATGTATTAGTGCGATCGCCCACACGGTAGGTTGGGTTGAAGCATGAAACCCAACGCCTAAGCCCCGCTCAAGCCAATGGATGTTGGGTTTTGCCTGATTCGATAAATGACAGGCAACAAGCTCAATGCTGCTCAACCCAGCCTACAGCGAATGCGATCACCCCTTACTTTTTTATTGATAGGCGATCGATAAGGAGTGGGGATGCGATCGCACTTTGTTTTTTTTACCAAAAGCCTAATTTTAAACAGAAGTACGATCGCCCTTCCTCCACTTCTTCAACAACTCCGGCGTCACCAACCCTTGCGGAAAAAATATCGTCCCCAACACAATCAGCACCCCAAAAATAATTAACCGCCCATCCCGCAGAAATTGCGCCAACCAAACCGGCAATCCCTGAATAGTCGCCATTCCCCTCAAAACCTCCGGCAAAGCAGTAAACACCATCCCACCCAAAACTGCTCCCAGAAAAGTTCTGCTACCACCAATCAACACAGAAGTCAAGTAAATAATACTAGCATCAAAAGTACCTTGACGCGCGTTCCAAGTATTCAGGAAATGGGCACTAACTGCACCCACAACCCCAGCTAAAACAGCACCTAACGTGAAAGCCAAAACCTTATAAAAAGTTGGGTTAATGCCGATCGCATCAGCCGCCAACTCATCAGCGCGGATCGCAGCAAAAGCGCGCCCCACCCGAATCCGTTCCAGCCGATACACAATCGCCATACTTACCAAAAGTAAAGGTAGTACAATCCACAAATACTCGATCGGTGTCGCAAACGGTTGCGGAATCCCAAAAATGCCCACTGCCCCCCCAGTGATGTCCAGATTCAGCGATAAAACCCGCAAAATTTCCACAAAAGCAATAGTTGCGATCGCCAAATAAATCCCACTTAACCGCAGCGCCGGAATTCCCACCACAATCCCCAGCAACCCCGAAACAACCCCTGCAATTATCATCTCCAATAACAGCAGTGGCAGCGGAAATAAACCCCGTGTCTGTTGAAAAACCGTTGTAGACAAAATCGCCGCAATATACCCACCCAACGCATAAAAACCGGGGCTAGCCAGAGACAACTGTCCAGTCATTAGAGGTAAATACAGCGACATTCCCAACATTGCACCCAGCAACATAGAGACAATCAGAAACCCATAAGTAGTAAAAAACGTCGCCATTTGATTTTAGATATTTTAGATGATAAGTTATTAAAAAAAATCGGGTTAGCTTGGTTTCCAATTGGGATTTATTAAGCTAGCCTGAATATGGTCTTCCCACCGACCATTTATCAACAAATAGTCTCTAGCATAACCTTCTCCCACAAATCCCAATCTTTTAAGTAGATTACTGCTACGCTGATTGTGAGGCATGTAATTTGCCATAATGCGATGTAAATTTAACTCTTCAAAAACATATTGAATTGCAATTCTCACAGCTTCTGTCATATAACATTTACTTTGTTGCGCTTCTGCCAGATTATATCCCAAAAAGCAGAAATGACCGGCCCCTCGTACAAAATTATCAAAATTAACGTTACCGACAATATACTCAGGATTATCCTTCTCAAAAATCCATAGCTTTAAAGATCTGTCAGATTTAAAGCCTTGGAAATCTTTCTCTACTTGTTTTTCCCAATAACTTTCCGTTAAAAATTCCTCCGCCCACTGTCGGTGCCAGGGAGTAAAAAACTTTTGATTGTCTCTGTAAAATTTAATTATTTTGCAGATATCGTCTTGATTGGCTAATCGCAAAAAAAGGCGCTCGCTTAGTATTAATGGAACTTCAGAATTCATCAAACGGCCTCTGATGTATGCATAAGTTTTCTAGGTAAGTATATAAAACTCCACAACAGATGATACGGGCTGGTTTAGCTATAGTCTTTGCTCGAAACCCGTTTTCCCTTGTCCAAACCGCCTAGGCTTAGGAGATGTCCTGCAAATCAGCCTAGACTTTCTGAATCAAACGCCGTCCAAACAAACCCTGCGGTCTAACCAATAGCATAATAAACAATATAGCAAAAGCAACAGCATCCTTATAAGCCGAAAAATCACCAGGCACAAAAGCCTCCACCAAACCAATGATAAACCCACCCAAAACCGCCCCAGGAATACTCCCCAACCCCCCAAGCACAATCACCGCCAAACCCTTCAAACCAAAAGCAATACCAAAATACGGCCCAGCAATACTCACACTAGAACCCACCAAGGTCCCCGCCAAACCAGCCAGAAAACTGCTCACAAAAAACGTCAACACAATGTACCTATCAGTATCAATCCCCAATAAACTAGAAGTAGTGGCATCTTCAGCCACAGCCTGCATTGCTTTACCAAATTTAGTAAAATTTATTAAGTAATTTAAGACAGCTACAATCGCAACTGATACCACAAAAATCACTATTTGAACAGTACGAATCGGAATCGGTTTATCCGCTGTACCGAAGTTAATTGCAGCAGGCAAATAGCCGTAAGTGTTAGCAGGAAAAGTGTAAATCTCCGCACCTACAAGATATTGGATGATATTGGCGATCGCCACTGCTACCCCCAAACTAGAAACCACTGTCAGCAGAGAATCTGAGTGTCGGCGACGCAAAGGCAAAAAAGCAACTCGTTCGACAATTACTCCCACTAAACCAGCCATGACACTGCCCAAAATTAACGCCACAGCAAAAGGCAATTCCACAGGAATTCTAGCATTAGCCCACAACCCATTAAAACCGAAAGTCCCTCCCATTAGCGCATAGGTGAAATAAGCACCCAAGGTAAATACTGCACCGTGAGCAAAGTTAATAATTCCCAAAATCGAAAACACCAGCGTATAGCCCAGAGCAAAAATAGCATACACGCTGCCGATCGACAAACCATTCAAAAATTGTTGCAAAAACAGAGTTAAGTCCATCACCCGTTAAAAATTGAGCATCACACCAAAATCATTCAACAACAAATACCTCACTGGTTTTTCCTCTTCCCTCTTACTTCTTCGGTCTTCCCGACATCCGTTAACTCCGTTAAAATCGTCGAAGGACTCCGTTGCCAAACTTTCCTCTCCAATCATTTCAAAAACTCAAACTTACCATTATTGCCATCCGCCTCCATCTTAATCCGTGCCACATAAAACTCTTTCTGATTGATCTCCCCTTCAGGCGTAAAAGAAATTTCCCCCAAAGGCGTATCGTACTTTCCTCCCAACAACTGCTGATTCAAATTTGTACGCAATTCTGCCAACGGTTTTTCCCTAACCTTAGACTTAGCATTAATTGCCTTTAATGACTCAACAAAAACTTGGACGCCCGTAAAAGCTTGAGCGCTAAATTGAGGCGGTTCCTTCTTGAATTGAGCGCGGTAAGCATCGCGAAAAGCCTTGTTAACTTCATTTTCATATTCCGGGCTGTAGGCTTGGGCAATCAAAACTCCATCACAGAGCGCTTTACAAACAGGAAATACATTAGAAGTATTCAGACCGTTGCCCCCAATGATCGCGCCTTTGTAACCCAACTCCCGCAATTGCTTAATTAAATTGCCTCCATCGGCGGCCAACCCGGAAATAATTATCAAATCGGGGTTGACATTGATCGCGTTAGTAGCTTGAGATTGGAAATCTGTATCCGTAGTCAAGAATTTTTGGACTGTTGCCAATTCCAGTCCCATATCTTTAACCGTTGTCTGAAAAGTTTCAGTCTCAGATTTGCTAAAAGCATCATTCTGAGCAAAAAACACGGCTACTTTCTTAATATTGGGATTTTGCTTCAGTGCAGCTTTAACTGCATTAGGTGCTACCACTGCCACAGGCGCGGAGACTCTGGCCACATAATCGCCAATCTGGGGAATGCCTTTAGCGGTGTTGGAGGGTCCGAGTACAGGAACTTTTGCTCGATCGGCGATCGGATCGGCACTAAAAGCTTGCTGCGAGAGGGTTGGCCCCACAATACCTACCACCTTATCCTGATTGATCAGAGTATTGAAGGCATTGATCGTTCCTTGTTCATCTCCACCCGTATCTTGGAATACCAGTTTAATCGGCGTCCCATCCACACCGCCCTTATCGTTGAAATACTTCTGGGCAATTTTTGCCCCAGCCACCTGTTCTTGACCCAGTAAAGCCACATTGCTAGTTTGGGCTACCCCAATACCTATAGATATAGTGTTGGAATTACCCCCACCAGACGAACCCTCTGGCAAAGCACCGGGAGATGGCGAAGTCGCCGGAGATGCTGTAGTAGAGGTTTGGGGAGTGTTCGTCTGACTGCAAGCGATCAGCAGTGAAGCGCAGGTAACGAACAAGGCGCTAGGGCGAGCAGTAGGGTTTTTCATGAGCGGGCGATCGAACATCTATATATTGAACATCTACACGTAGAGATATTCTACCCATGCGCGGTAGATACTCCCCCCAAAAGTCCTATCTTGCAAAAAAAAAAGACCCCCTCCCGGAAAGAGGAGTCAGCCAGCGGAGGCAGGATTCGAGACAAACAGCCGAAACCCTTGGTGTGTATAGGTTCAAAAAAAAGTCAAAAATATTTTCGCAAAACGCTTGACAACTCTAGGGAGAGTTGATACATTAATAAAGCGCCAGAAGGGAAGCGGTTCACTGAACCACAACCGGAAGGCAAAAAACTGAACCTAGAAAAAAGAATAGTTTGAAAGCTTAAAGCACTATTAACCTCGTCAAAAAAATCAAGATAGAGAGATATAGCGAGAGCTGATACTCAATATCGCAAACAAAGAGAAAAATGTCAAGGGAAAAAAACCAGCGGTAAAAGGCTGAGTAGAAAGAACTTGATTTTAGCCAAAAGAACTCAACAACACGGAGAGTTTGATCCTGGCTCAGGATGAACGCTGGCGGTC
>NZ_JAUBSA010000107.1:0-15083 GCF_036702115.1 Microcoleus sp. LAD1_D5
CTGGCAGGACAAATGTTTGAGGATGAATTAGAGCTGGCTTATGCCGTAATTAATGGGGTAGAAGCTAGAGGAAAAAAGGAAACTACCCTACAATACGCATTAAATTTAGCTCCGAGCTGGTTACTTAATTTTTTGTTACATAGTTATAAACTTTCCCACCGACTTACTTAGTAGTCAGGACGAGGTTGCAGCAATACAACATCCGGTTGAGGTTCAGTGCGCTCCGTCAACTGGATAGGGTCTTGGACGCCCAGAGTTGCCCGATCTTCTGGAATGAGGCTGAAACGCCTTGTGAGACGCTTAACAGAACTTGCATGACGAGTACCAATTGCAGCCATTTTAACAATCTCTCCTTCTATAAGTTCTACCCGATCGCCCTCCGAGAGAATACCCGCCTCACTCATCAAATGATATTCTTTTACTGTAAATAACCGTTTTTGAAGCTGAACAGACATATAACTATTCTCCTTGTTTGCAGCTTACCTAAATTTACCATAAAAAAACCGCCCCAAACGGAGCGGCAAAAAGAGGACAACTTTAGATAACAAACTTTATACAACAAGCATTTAACTGACCCCTATCAAGTCGCGTTAAATACTCGTCAATAACTGTAGGGATGGTTGATAGCCAACTATTAATACAGTTAAATCTGAGGGTGTTTGCAAACCTTGCTCTCGATCGATATACAGGCGGTTTATTCTCATCCCTTACTAATTTAAAATTAGGGTGCGATTTCCGATTACGTGACACCTATGGATTTTAAACAACGGGATTTTTGCTGAATTTAAGTTTCTTGTTCAACCGATTCCTTTCCTTCTGTATCCTGTTTTAATTCCGATATAATTGCGCCTCGATCACGCCAAGCTTCGGCATTTTCTGGCTTGATGGCAATAGCTCTATCGTAAGCTGCCATTGCTTCCTCATACCGCTTTAATTTAGACAAAGCTGT
Organism: Microcoleus sp. LAD1_D5; assembly: GCF_036702115.1. Classification (NCBI taxonomy): domain Bacteria; kingdom Bacillati; phylum Cyanobacteriota; class Cyanophyceae; order Oscillatoriales; family Microcoleaceae; genus Microcoleus; species Microcoleus sp. LAD1_D5. The sequence goes on from NZ_JAUBSA010000107.1 coordinate 950, forward strand.
GCCCAAGTGGTGCCAAACATCGTAGGAATCGGGCTTAATAGCAATCACTTTCTCATAAGCTGCGATCGCTTCTTCATTGCGCTGCAACTTGGCCAAAGATTCGCCTTTACCAAACCAAGCTTCGTAACACTCCGAATTAAAGGTAATTGCTGATTCGTAAGAGGCAATTGCTGCTTCGTGCTGCGAGAGTTTGTCGAAAGCTGCGCCTCGGTTGTGCCACACTTCAAAATCCTGCGGTTTAAGGGCGATTGCTTTGTCGTAGGATTCGATCGATTCTTGATATCGCTGCATTTTTCCGAGCACAGCGGCTCTATTGTACCAAACTTCGTATTTATCGGGCCGGATGCCGATCGCCCGATCATAAGAATCAATAGCATCGCTGTAGCGGAGCAGTCTCCACAGCATATTGCCTCGATTGTACCAAGTTTCATATCTCTTGGGATTGAGTTCAAGAGCGCGATCGTAAGAATCGACTGCTGCTGCGTGCTGCTGTATTTTGCCCAGCATCGCGCCTCGGTTGTGCCAAACTTCGCTGTCGGTTGCTTTGATAGCGAGGGCGCGATCGTAACTTGCGATCGCTTCTTCGTAATGCTGCAATTTACCCAACAAAGCCGCTATACTGTGCCAACAACCGTATTTTCGAGATTCGCTCAAACTTGCTCGCTCGTAACAGGCGATCGCCTCTTCGTACCTGTGCAATTTGCCGAGTAAATGCGCTTTATTATACCACAATTCGTAGTTATCCGGTTTAATCGATATTGCTTGGTCGTAACAGGCGAGTGCTTCTTCCGGGCGCTGCAATCTTATTAACACATTTCCGCGCCAATACCAAGCCTCATCCAAATTATTATTAGCTAAAATAGCTTTTTCCAAGCACACTAATGCCTCATCATAATTGCCTTGAAAATAAAGCCCTTCGGCTTGCTTGATATAATCGTCAGCAATCAAATTTTCGTTGCTAGCAGGTGCAGTTTGCGAAGTTGGGGAATTGTTTAATGGGGGTTGATGTGCGACTTTGAGAGCTTCTTTGGCAACAACTGCGGGAACTTGGGAAATTTCTTGAACAATTTGAGATTTTTTCTCGTCAACTTCTGTCCGCACAACTTGCAGGTGCATAATAAATTGAGATTTGAGAGTCTCAATTTGCTCGACGGAAGATTTGGAAAGTTCAGTTTCTCTAGTTAAAAAATCAATAGATTGTTTAGCTGCACCCATTTGCGCTTCTAATTCATTCCTCAACTTTTGAGTCAGTTGGCTAGAATTTATGAGTTCTGATTCCAATACACCAATGCCTTGCAATCGTTTATTGGCATCAGCAACCAAGTGTTTGATGATCAGCCGTCGCATCATCCAAAAAAATGCAATTGTCACTGGTGGAAATACAGTACCAAGGATTAGTAAAATATTGAGCAAAGTTATGGTACTATTAAAACCATATCCAGATTCAGAACTGCCAGTAGGCGGGGAGATAAAAGCGAAAACCTCGCGAACTTGAGGATTGCTTTCAACCCCGGTTTCGATTAGTTTCGCCAGCCAGGTTTCTTGTAAAGATTTTGTTAGTTCATCGCCGGATGAAGCAGGAGTATTCGCCTTGGTTTTGGCAGCAGCGGATAACTCCGGTTGAGCGGCCGCTACCAGCAAACCTGTCGGCGATTTTACAGCAATTCGCGGAGAAAATTGTTCGTGGGCGATCGTTTCAGGCTCGCTAATTGACTCAGCCCGACGGGATACGGTAGTATTTGGGGAAAATTGTTCGTGGGCGATCGTCTCAGGCTCGCTAATTGACTCAGCCCGACGCGATTCAGTATTATTTACGGCATCAACAAAGTTGCTAGCTTGCGGTGTCTGAGGAAAAATAGGAGGTGCAGCAGGATTGGTGCTAGTATTAGCAGTTAAATTGTGGGATGCGAGGGCAGCCAGAGTCAAGAGAGCTACATTTGAGACGCGCATAAACGTCAACTCATTTAGGAGAAATTAGTGCTTGGTTGTCAGCGATCGGGCGATCGACCTCATCGTCTCAGCAGTTAGAATAGCTGACATGAGGAATGCTGACTTACTATCTCCAAAATACGCGCGGAGTCTGACTTTTCAGGAAAACTGCCAGTAATTCTGGCTGTGTAACTTGGATGAAAGGATATATTCTCGCGCCTCATGCGGTTGGATAACTCTCGGAATCATCATTAGGCTGGGAGGGGTGGCTTCACCAATCTGCACAATTAGCCAACTATCCGGGTGAACCCGCCCCAACCGACCCGATTTTTAACTCTAAACCGCAGCTAAAACCGCTTCCGGCTGCTGATGTTCAACCGCCACTTCCTCTAAATCAGCACCGTAAATTTCACAGCTATTATTCGGACTTTCAACCAGCTTAATCTTGTGCAACTCTGCGCCCAATTCCCGAACGGGCGATCGCAATAATTGCCCGATCCGAACAGCAATATTCTCCGCAGTCGGCACAACGTTCTCAAAATAAGCAATATCCTTATTTAAAAAAGTGTGATCGAACGGTTCAACAACATAATCGTCAACGGCTTTTTGCAAAGCTCCCAAATCAGCAATCATGCCAGTCCGGGCATCAATTTCCCCTTTAACAGTCACCTCTAAATGATAGTTGTGACCGTGACCGTTGGGACGAGCACATTTGCCATAAATTTCGGAGTTGTCTTCAAAACTCAAATCAGGACGAGCCAACCGATGGGCGGCGCTAAAATGAGTGGACAGAGTTAGATAAGCTTCCATTCCGTTTCCTAAATATTCAGCCCAAAGTTCGGGGTGTTCAAACAATTGAATTTTGTTCAAAGGTAAATGAGGGGCTAGCCGCAGCCAAATTTGCCGTGCTATGTTTTCGGTAGTTGGCAGAGTCTGCTCAAATTCCGGCCACGCTTCGTTAAGGTAGGAAAAATCGAGATCCTTGATAACTTCCCGCTTGATGACGTGCTTGACATCAGACAGGTTGAGCACCATGCCGTACTCGTCGAGTTCGCCTATCATGGAAACGTAAAGGACGTAATTGTGTCCGTGCCCCGGTGCGCGGGCAGTTGGGCCAAAACGCTCAAAGTTCTCGACTTCGCTCAACTCCGGTAGCCAGTACCGGTGACTCGCCGAAAACTGTGCCCGACGATTGATGATGCACTGCATAAAAGTCAAGTAGGGTAAGCTTGTTAAGTTCTGTAAAGGACTTACTTCTTAAGGATAAACTAATTTTTGCTGGAATTTTTCTATTATTTGAGGGTGCTGTACATGAATTTCTACCAATTTTCCAAATATTGGCAACAAGTCGTCGCTCGATCGAGCTGCAGGGCCCATTTTACGCCACAACACAGATATCCGGCAGAAAATACCGCTACAAAACAGTTTCTCGCCATCAGTTGCTAACCCATCAGTTACGAGTCTTTGAGAGTGCCATCGACCCGCACCTGTAACAGTGCGCGCCCGAAATTTCGAGTGTTTAGTCTTGGCCCTGCAATAGTTAGCAGTTTGGGGTTAAGTTGCGCTCAAAACTAATCACCCCTTACCAATCACCCATTACCCATTACCCCATATTAATGAATTCGATTACTGCACGAGCCGATCGCTTTTTTGAACATTTATCGGGTGCGATGACAACCCCGCTATTCTATATCGGGGACACTCATCTGTCCATCAGTGCGATCGTCAAACTGATAATCTTAGCTATATTTGCCTTGATTATAGCTAAGATTATCAGTGAAGGAATCAAGCGCAGCCTGCTAGTTCGGATGGGATTGGATCGCGGCAGTCGAGAAGCAATTTCTACGATCATTAGCTATATTTTAGCCTCTATTGGCTGTATATTCGTCCTGCAAGGTTCCGGCATCAACCTCACTTCTCTCACCGTCTTAGCTGGGGTTGTCGGCATTGGTTTCGGCTTTGGCTTGCAAAATCTCGCCAGCAACTTTATCAGCGGTCTCACCCTCCTATTTGAACACCAAATTAGAGTCGGAGACTTTATTGAAATAGACAAGTTATTAGGAACAGTAGAAACTATTTCGATCCGCTCTACAATTATTAAAACAATTGACGGTCTATTTGTAATCATACCAAATATTAAGTTTGTCGAAACTAACATTATTAACTGGAGTTATAGAGACCCCAGATGCCGCCTCCACATCCCCGTCGGCGTTGCTTACGGATCTGACCCAGTAATAGTTACGGAAGCGCTATTAATTGCGGCGCGGATGGAATCGAATGTCTTGTCCCATCCTTCTCCTAAAGTATGGTTTCACGGTTTTGGAGATAACGCTTTAAATTTTGAACTTTTAGTTTGGATTGATCAGCCACAGGAAAGCGATGCTATTAAAAGCGCAGTAAATTTTTTAATAGATTACGAATTGCGCCACCGAAACATCGAAATTCCCTTTCCCCAGCGGGATTTGTGGCTGCGAAACCCGCAAGAGTTAACTCAACTTTTTCACCATAACAAAGACGATAATTCCAACGGAAAAAATTTTCCGCATAATGCTAAACATTCAGCCGAGTTAAAATCTAATTCCACCGTTTCTGAACCTAAAACTCCAGCGCCTAAATCCCCCAATAATTGGACGCTCCGAGATTTGTTGCGACGAGTAACTTATTTTGAACAGTGTACGGATTTAGAACTGCGACAGTTAATTGAATACGGCTACCGACAACTGTTTCCAGCGGGACAGGTTGTATGTAAAGAAAATGATCCTGGGGATTCTTTTTATATTATTCTTTCTGGTACTGTAGAAGTTCTTTCTCAAAAAGCCGGTCAGTATATTGCTACCCTTCACGAGGGCGAGTTTTTTGGGGAAATATCTTTGCTATTGGGAACTCCGAGAACGGCGACTGTTAAAACTAGCGAAGATGCAATTTTGTTTGTGGTGGAACGTCACGATTTGCAAAAACTTTTAAGAGAACAACCCAATTTAGCCGATCAGATTGCTCAAAAATTGTCGGAACGCCAGCAAGCTTTGAGAGATTTGGGATTGTTAGATGACGACTCTCTGGAACAAACTCCTTTTATTAAAATTCGCAAGCGAATTCAAGTTCTTTTTGGAATTTGAAAGAGGGAAGAGGGAAGTTCGGCAACGGATTCTGTAACGGATGTAACGGATGTCAGGAATAAGGAAGAAGGAAGAGGGAAGAGGGAAGAGGGAAGAGGGAAGAGGGAACAATCTGCTTTTTTAACTTTTAAATTTTAATTCATCCTGCGCTTCCCGCCGCAGTCTGGCGGCAATTCTAAACAGTTCTTGACCGGTGTGCAAGTGGCGATCGTCATAATTGAGGGTAAATAGCTGCAATTCTTCTATTCCGTCTCCGACTTGATTGATGCAGTAGTAAAGATGGGCCGCAACTCCGGCTACATTAGATGGATTGGGCATCGATGTAAGAAATTTATGAGCTTTTTTGAGAAATTCGCGGCTGGTTTCGATATAAAGTTGAAACTTTTCTATCAGTTCGTCATCAAACGGATCTGCGGACAATTCGTCTATTTCCTTTTTAAGCGGCTTCAAGATGCTGTTGAGCATTTTATTGACGGGTTTGTATACTTTAATCAGCCACTGTTCCATTTGTTCGTCGGCTTCCCGTGCTGTTTGTTTTTGCTGGCGGGTGACGTTTGGTGCGACTGGTGATTGCTGTTGGCTTGGCTGGGAAAATTGGCGATCGTAAGATTGTCTGCGCTGGGCGTCTCCTAATATTTCATAGGCTGCATTGAGGCGGACAATTTCTTCGTGACCCGCTGTGTCGCTGCGGCTGTCTGGATGAAATAATTTGACTAAACGGCGGTATGCTTGTTTAATCTCGGCTTGTGTTGCGGTTGGGCTAATCTTTAGGGTTTTGTAGTGATTGGTAACGGAAGACACGCTGTTATTTCCTTGAAATCTGGATAATCTGTGAAAAAGTGCTTGACAAAAATATCATTATTTGCTAATTTTTTAAGTATTTATATGATATAAATGTCAAAAATTGTAAGTAAAAAACCTCAGTTTTCAACTTATCATAAATCTATTTTAGAAAAACATTGATGCTTTTGAAGTGGGAAGCCGATCGACATTGGGGACTCACATAGCGCTCCTCCCACCAATTGTTAGCTCCTTCTTTTCTTTTCTCTTCCTTCGCGACAAAAGCGTTTACCGGCCGCTTCGCTAACGCGCCGAAAGCGATTCACAAAAAAGCCCCCTCAGAAATTTTGCCTCGATCGCCATCGAGGCAGCTACAATCTATCGCCATTCTTTAAGCTAAAAAGCCAAGCAGGGCGTACACTGTACGCCCTGCGGGCAGTTTCTGCGACTTGGGCTGGAGGCTGACCTAGTTGAGGGCCATCGCCAGATTGAGTTCTGGATCTTGGAACAAGGGAGTGCTGAGATAGCGTTCGCCGAAGCTAGGCTGAATCATCACAATCAATTTCCCTGCATTTTCGGGACGCTTGCCGACTTTCACGGCCGCACATAGTGCCGCACCGCTGGAAATACCGGACAAAAGTCCTTCTTCTCTGGCCAAGCGACGGCTGTAGGCGATCGACTCGTCATCCGTAACAACTATAATTTCGTCGATCGAATCCACATTCAGCACCGGCGGCACAAAACCAGCACCGATACCTTGAATTTTGTGAGGCCCTGGCTTTCCGCCCGACAGTACCTGACTGTTAGCCGGCTCAACGGCGATCGCCTTAAACTCGGGTTTCCGCGACTTAATCACCTCTGCGACACCGGTAATCGTACCGCCCGTGCCGACTCCCGAAATCAGGAAATCCACCTCGCCGTCTGTATCTTCCCAAATTTCCTCAGCCGTTGTTGAGCGGTGAACCTGCGGGTTCGCTGGATTCCGAAACTGCTGCAACATATACGCATTGGGAGTTTTGTCCACAATTTCTTGAGCGCGGCGGATGCAGCCACTCATGCCTTCAATTCCGGGAGTCAGTTCTAGTTGGGCCCCGTAAGCTCGCAGCATCGATCGGCGTTCCGTGCTCATCGTATCAGGCATGGTCAAAATCAACTGGTAGCCCTTAGCCGCCGCCACCATTGCCAGAGCAATTCCGGTATTGCCAGAAGTCGGTTCCACTAAAACCGTTTTGCCTGGACTAATCAGTCCTTCGGCCTCGGCTTGATTGACCATACTGACACCGATGCGATCCTTCACCGATGCTGCCGGATTCATGCCTTCGAGTTTTACCACAATCCGAGCCAAGCAGCCTTCAGCTTGGGGAATGCGGTTGAGTTGCACCAAGGGCGTCCGCCCTACCAATTCTGTAATGTCGCCAGCAATACGCATAATCTTTGTCAGTTTGTGGTTGAAAGTAAATGTTAATTCCTAGTTGGCAATATTTTAACTAGATGTAATACATGATATCGAGCTGCCGTCTGCCATTGCGCTTTTCGCACAGATCCTGTAACGTGTATTTTTGCAAAACTGAGTTGGCAATCGATCGGGCTTCTTGCCAAACTTCCCAAATCACCGCACTTTCTACAGTTTGAGCAGGCGAGTCTTTTTCAGAGCGATCGAACTCTGAGCCTTCGAGACAGTTGATAATTTCTAGGAGTGTTATTTTCCAGGGTTCCCTCGCCAAAATATAACCTCCCTTAGCTCCTCGTTGACTGCGAATCAGCCCGCAGCGTCTCATGGTAGCCAGCAACTGCTCTAAATATCGATCGGGAATATTTTGCTGAGCCGCTATCTGGCGAATTTGCAGAGGCTCGCCTTCTTCGTAGCAATCGGCAAGCTCCAGCAAAGCTAAGATTGCGTATTCGCTTTTACAGGAGAGTTCTACCATAATTGCTTCCAATACCAGAATTATCAACTCCGAAGTCAGATGTTAAAATTCTCCTCAATGTTGAGTTCCCAATTCTAACTCCTCACTTTACCTTTTATTATACCCCGGTTTTCCACTGAACTTAATCGACTTTCGTCACTTTATGCTTGGGACGATCGGCATTACCTCAAGAAACCGGGTTTCTGCGTCTATGACTAATAATTTTTAATTTTTATTTTAATAGATTCTCGGCGCCCCCTTTGTCCCGCAAACCAAAAAGCCCTGCTGCAGGCAGGGCTAAACTGGGCCTTGAGAGTTGCTAGCAGAGAGGGTATGACCCCCCTCCCCCTGGCTCCTCTAATCCGCTCTTAGAACGTGAAAGTAGTTCTCAGAGTACCGATGATGATGTCATCATTACGGTCATCTTGATTAGGATTAGTCACCCAAATCACGCCCGGAGTAACAGAAATGTTGTCCGAGAGCTGAAACTTGTAGAACCCTTCAACGTGATAGGAATCATCGTTGCGGAAGCTCCGCAAACTGCTTGCAGCTTCAAGTTTATCCAAGTAAGGCTCACGACCTACCACGAGCCCTAGCAAGTTGCCTTCTTTCCCTAAATCGGGCAAAGCCAAGGTAACAGCGTAGTTCCAAATTCTCGCATCGCCGATACCGATAATGCGGGCATTGGTTAAACCGGCCCAGCCACCAAGGATAAATCTCGGGCTCAGTCGCAACGAAGCCTGAGCACCGTAGGAGTTGCTGACAACTTTGCGAGCATTGAAGCCCTCAAAGCCTTCGCTCAAACCGTTGAGAGAATTAGCCACGCCGGTACCTGTGAAACCGCCGAGACTGCCTGGCCCATTCGATAAAGCATTGTCAAACCCAAAGTTACCTCTGCTAAAGTAACCGTGGTTGTAGTTGAAAGCAACTTGCAAGTTGCGTCCGGGGGTAAAAGTCAACTGACCCATCGCCGCGTAGTCGCCGTTCGTCAAGCCTGCACCCCTAGCGGGACTGGCTGCATTTGACGCCAAATAACCGAAGGACAGAGAAGTCGGGCCGAACACGCCGCCCAGCAAGCCCCTGCCACCGAAGGCATAGTCAAAGCCGATACCTGACCCACCGCCCAAGCGATAAATCGGGTTCCGCTGTCCAAAGGTGCTCAGTGACCCGTTGCCCCCGTCAAAGTCTTCAAAGTAAGGGTTGACAGTCGGCATAATGTCGTCCCACACGCCAGCGTTGGCTATCAGGCTAACGTTCAGCCGCTGACCGACCGGGAACTTGTAGAGCAAAGTGTCCAGGGCAACAACATTGTCGGTTCTGCCGACAAAATTCCAAGTTTGAGTGCCTTCGCTGGTAGCCCCAAGGTTGAATTTTTGACCGTTGCCGACTTGAAGCCTGGTAAGCAGCAAGTCTCTGCCGGTGAAGCTCGTATTTAAATTGAGACGCACCCGCTGTTGGAAGACAGTTTCGTTATTGTTGCTGCCGATTCTTTCGCCGTCTCTGCCAAAAACGCTAACGTCGCTACTAAAGTCGTCGCTGAGAGCGAAAATAGCTTCCCCGGTCAGCTTGGTAGTGGTGGAGAATTGGTTGGCTTCGAGTTCGGATGTCCGAGCTTCCAGAGCATCGACGCGACCGCGCAGGGTGGCCAGTTCCGCTGCAAATTCTTCTTGGAGCCGTTGGAGGGCTGCCAAGTCATCTCTCGTAGCGAAGTTGCCAGTGCCACCTCTAATTAGCTCACTAACCTTGTCTAAGCAAGCATTTAAACCGGCTGCAAATTCGTAGCGAGTCATTGCGCGGTTGCCGCGGAAGGTGCCGTCGGGATACCCGGCAATACAGCCGTAGCGCTCGACTAGGGATTGCAGTGCTTGGAAGGCCCAGTCTGTGGGCCGCACGTCGGAAAGTTGAGATACTGAGGTAACTTGACCTTCAGTTTCGCCGCCGGCAGCACCTTCGCTGCTGTACTCGTTGAGCTGTTCTAATGTGGCGGCTGGGTTTTGCTCTTGTGGTGCGGCAGTTTGGGCTAAAGATTCAGCCGCTTTTGGCAAACTTTGTTCTGCCGACTCTGCCACTGCCGCGGCTGGAGTTTCTAATTGAACTGCACCGATTTGCTCTGGGAGAGCGGTAGCTGCCGGGGCTGGAATTTCTAGTTGGGCTGCCGGGGCCGAATTTTCTACTGGTTGAGCGACTGTTGGCTCAACTGCGGCTAAAGATTCACTTGTAGGTTGTGATGCCGCTTGGGGATTTGCCTCAGCAGGGGCTGCGTTGGCTCCGACGATCGCACTTTCAGTTGCATCAGTTGCAGCCGGGGCCCCATCTGCAATCGCTGCCTGAGTTTCGCTGCCAGCGACTTCGGAAATTTCTTCGACTGGCTCGGAGGCTGCGATTGTTTCGGAAATAGCAGCTAAAGCATTGAGTTTCGCTTCTGAGGTTTCAGCGGTTTCAGCTTTGGCGGCAGCGGGCTGGAGCGCATCAGCAGCCTGCTGAGCGTCTGCTGCCATCGCGCTCGAAGAAACTACTAGGGTAGCTCCTAAGACTGCTGGGCTGATTAATAGGTAACTCCACAAAAATTTCGACATATTCACTCTCATCCTCACACCGATTACAGAGAAACTTTTCTAGTCTTCTATGTGGTCAGTTGTTGCTCAACTAGCATACTCTAAAAAGAGACCTAAAATTCACTTTTTCTTTTGATTCTTTCGGGCTGACCGAGTATATAGATGTGACTGACGGCTGCAGAGAGCCTGTTTTTTAAACTGTACTCAACTGCGTCAAAACCAGGCCCGGCTTGGGTTGTGGATTGATTTGACGACTGACACTAGATAGCGCCCGATCGCCTATTTACTTTTTAGCACAGCACGCCCGACTCGTCTAGGCTGATTCGACTTTAACCTCCAAGCTGTGCCCTAGGACGCTAAAGACTTGGCGATGATCGAACAATTCTAACAAATCAGCGTTGATTTTGTTGTGAGCTGCTTCTTGTCGCAAAATTTTCATTGCTGCATCTGTGTGCAGGGCTCGCTTGTAGGGGCGATCGCCTGCTGTTAGGGCGTCGTAAATATCGGCGATCGTCATCAACTGTGCTTGAATTGGAATTTCTGACTTGTTTAAACCTCGCGGATAGCCTGTGCCGTCGAGTTTTTCGTGATGTCCGTAAGCAATATCTGGAACATTTTTTAGATCCTTTGTCCAAGGAATTTGTTTCAGAAACTCGTAAGTGTGAGTTACGTGAAATTCTATTGCTGATCGTTCTTCCGGCGTCAGGTTGCCCCTTGACACCATCAATTGCACGATCTCGTCTGGGTTCAGCAGGGGTTTCTTTGCCCCATCTATATCTCTGTAAGTTTGTCGAGAAATTTCTCGCAGTTGAGCTAGCGGTTCTGCTGCCAAAATGTGAGGCTCGTTTGCCTCTAGCAGCACTTCCCAGTATTCTGCTAATCTGGTTTTCGCCTCTGCTAGCTTAGTGTCTAGCTGTTCGATTTCCTGGCATTGAGCGCACTCTAGCTCCTGGATCGGGTGTTTTCGGTAGGCGGAATGCTCCAGCAAGTATTTATATTTAGACTGGACGCATTCCATTTCCATCGTCCGTTGAGCTAAGCCAAAGCGGTGGCGAATGATTTCTAGCTGTGCGGGGTAGAGCTTTTTCTGTTTGGTCAAAACTGCTTCGGCGACTCCAATTTTGCCAAAATCGTGCAGCAGGGCGGCGTAGCGAAGTTCTTGAATTTGGCGGTTGTTAAAGTAAATAGAGCGCAGTCCTCCGCTGCTGACGGTGTTTACTTCTTCTGAAAGGCGTACTGTGAGGGCTGCTACTCGTTCTGAATGACCGTAGGTACAGGGGTCTCTGGCTTCTATGACTTGCACCGAGGCTTTCACGAAGCCCTCGAACAAATGTTCTATGCTGTCTTGGAGTTGATTGCGCTCGATCGAGATGGCTGCTTGAGAAGCGAGCGATCGAACTATCCTTTCTTCCCACTCCGAATACTGCTGCGTCGATTCCCAGGCATTGTCTGCTGTCAGCACTGTATCTGCCTTTGTTTTGCGGTTGATCAGTTGCAGTACGCCTATTGTCTCGCCCTGTCGGTTTTGCATCGGCAGTACCATTACCGAGCAAGTGCGGTAATTAATATCCCTGTCAAAACTCGTATCTAGCCGGTAGGGTACGCCCGCGGGTAAGTCGTAGGCATCAGACAGGTTCAAACTTTGACCTGTAATTGCCACGTATCCTGCCAAACTTTTGTCTGTCAGCGGCAGGGCAAACTCTTTAAACGACAGGCTCGGTTTAGAAGCGTTTTGGGCTACCTTAAACAGCAGCTTAGATGTTTCGTCGCTGTGATCTACTAAGTAAACGCTGCCAGCATCGCTGTAGGTAATTTCCCTACTTTTGGATAAAATTAAGTTTAACAACTCGCCCAAATCTTGGGCGCTCGACAGAGCCGCGCCAATATCTAAAAGCTTTTCTATCAGATCGGTTTTTTCTGCTGCAGATTCGTTCTTGAACTCTGGCTTTTCAAATACGATCATGTTCGGATGATGGGGAATAGCCTTTTATAAATTGAACGTTGGGCCTCTAGACTTTTTCACCTAAAAACGAGCGAGAAGCCCCTGGCTTTAGACATGGGGAGGAAAGCGGCAGCGACGACCGTCGCCTAAAAATGCTTGCACAGTTTGAATTAGTATACTATAATAAGTGTAACGAGTAAGAACAACTATCTACGTGTTGAAACATTTTAGTCGGGAGTGAGATTCCGGCACAGTAAGCCACTACTGTCTAAAGACAGGAAGCCTATTTAACTGACAAAAAATATCAAAATGTGGAGTACCTATCTGGCCTAAGTGATGGACTCCGAAAGCCTCTACAAAAGTTAAAAGTATACGCAAAGTTTGGATTCGTCCAAATTGAGTGGGTAGAGGTGCTTTGATAACGCCTTTGAAAGCTCTTTATGGTATACGTAAAGAATCCCCCTGATTCATCAGTGGGGAGTATCAAACCCGATTTTAACCCCAAGTCGATTTTTTATTTGCGAGCTTTCGGCGATCGGGGAATGTCGCTAGATGCAGTGGCTCTTGTGGGGTCAACGGGCACTCTTTTAATCTAGCGTAGAAATCTCTTGGGCTAGCGCAAAGTCTTTCTCAGTTAAGCCTCCGGCATCGTGGGTTGTCAAGTTAACTGTAACTTTGTTGTAGGAGATTTCTATGTCCGGGTGATGTCCTGCGGCTTCTGAGGGGGCGACCAACTTATTTACAAAGACGATCGCTTCGATAAAATCTTTAAATAAACGGGTAGAGCGCAGTTGTTTACCTTCAATTGTCCACCCTGACAATTGACTGGCGCGCTCTTTAATTTCAGTATTGTTAATTAGCTCAGCCATAATTTTTTTCTTTGGGATTAGCAATGGCAGATTAACTGCCCACTTGTAGAAACCCTAACCAAAAACTATCCGCTCTCACCAATAGTGTTGAGCCTCAAGTTTTAATACTCAAGATTTAACACTATTTGAGGTGAGAGCGGTCTAGCGGGTCTTCAGATTAGAACCTGACTGCCGGGAGAATCCCTAGCTCAGCCTGGTTCCCCGTGGAAGTCGTTTCCCGTTGGAGACGACGGCTGACTGCTAGTGAGCGGCCCCGGCGCACAGCCGGTAGTTTCCAATCTGATGACCCATGCGTTTACTACTTTCTATCATGGGCATCACCTCCAGGTTTAGCTAAATGGCTTAATATTGGAACGCACATCACCTAAATACAAGATTTAAGGTGATGATTTGTGCGCTAGCCATTGCCAGCGTTACCAGAAGAACTTGCGTTCTGAGTATCATTCTAGTAGTCACAATTATTAGAATAACACAAGGAATTAGAAGTGGGGGGATACAAATTGAGATTTTTGCAAGATTGGGTGAAATTACTGCTGCTGCAAGGTCTTTGATCGATCTCTACAGCAATCGGGCGATCGCAGTTTCAGCCATTTGCGGATATGTTCTTCAGAATCCGGGCGGGCTGTGTGGTTATCAGGTGCATGGCAACTCTGGCGGCAGGGAAAGGTTGATCGATTTCTTGCCAGATAGGAGAGTTCACCAGATATAAAGACACAAGTTGTTCTAGCCGCAGGCAGAGTTTGTTTTTGTACAAAATCAACTTTTTTAGGGCGCTAATTCGAGCGAATCCTAGAAACAAAAAGCTCCCGCGACCAGGCGGGAGCTTTTTAAGCATTAAGGGTAAAGCCTAAAGTGCTTTATCTTACCCTTTTAAAATGTTGGAAATTTTGATATTTCGCGCTGATTACAGAGCGTTACCGCGAGGCAGAACTTCTTCAGGGAAGATGTAGTTTTCGTGGGGTTGGTCCGTAGGAGCCATCCAAGCACGAATGCCTTCGTTAAGCAGAATGTTCTTAGTGTAGAACGTTTCAAACTC
>NZ_JAUBSA010000108.1:0-15044 GCF_036702115.1 Microcoleus sp. LAD1_D5
AGTTAATAGTTGGGATTCAATCCAGTCAAGCAAAACTTTCCATTATATCATAAAATTATTTTGCAAGAGGTCTATTAACTACTTATGGTTGAATGAAAATGCCGATCGCATTATGAACTCTCGCAGCAGTTGACGGAGGTCGATCGAGCAAACTACCTCCCAAATACAAACTCGTCGAACTTCCCCCATCCAAATTTAAAGCCTCCACAGCACCCATTTGCTGCAATATCTGCGCCAGTTCTGCGAAATTTGGCCCCGCCCCGCCCGCACGATTATGCACCGCTACAATCAGCAAATTCCCCGCAGCATTTCGCCCGATCGCACTTCTAATTGCTGTCTGTCGAACATAGGCATCACTAAACCCTTCCGCCTTCGCATCCAGCACAACTCGACTGTTTTGAACTAACACCGGCCCGCCGCCGAGAATGTAAGGGAAACGGTTAAAATCATCAGGAAAAGTGTTAGTTTCTAAACGCAATAAAGTGCCGATCGAAAGTTGAGGTACAGGAGAAAAATCCGAACGTAAAACCAAAATATAACCGTTAGCTGGAATGGGAAAAGTTGTTGTTCCTGGCGCACCTCCGGGGGATTGGCTGACAACTCGTGAAGCGAAGCTATCCCGTAGGGAATCGCCCGCAACTGTCACAACTATTTCATTGCCAGACAACGGAGTATAAGTTGTTCCCCAATCAGGAGTGTAGCGACCTATTCCCGGTTGTACGTAGGCACTATTGAGATGAGAAACGGGCAAAGGTTGATTGGTCGGAGTGATCAAAGTTTCTTGCAAAGTTAAACGATCGATCGCAAATTCTCCGCCATCGTTCCAGGCGATCGCCCCCCGGTTCAATATCGGCCCGGAAAGCCATTTATTGTCCCGCCGAATTGCCCCTAAAGCTAAGCGATTAATTCGATTGAAAAAACCTGCATTAATCGCAGCAACCGCACCCGAAACTTCTGCTGTTTGCAATAAAGGTGCAGTGCCTTGCTCGGCAGGCGGATTGCTGAGAATTGGTCGAATCTTTACACCGGGTTGACGCGGATTAACTTCTAACCAAACTACTGGAAAACGAGCAGTTCCTAAATTTTGATACTGCTGCCGCCACTGCACACCGGGCGCCCAAACAATGTTTTTTTCTACTAACGAATCTGGCCGAATGTCGATAACTAATCGATAGGGATTTCCCAGGCTGAAAACTTGTGGCCGCCAACCTAAAGGAATCTTCACTTTGACTTTGGTTTGAGCGCCGTCAGGTTCGACTTTTAGTGATAGCAATTGTTTGCTGGTTTGAAAAGTGCCCTGAAGTAAAGCGGGAGCGACTTTGGCATCGATCGCGATCGACCATTCTTGACCGGCGATCGGCTGTAATGGCGTTATTTGCAGCGGGAGAGTGGGTTTGGTCGGGTCGTCTGGTGTTTCAAGGTTTGGCGCTGCGGGGGTTCTCGGTGAGATAGCGGGCTTTGTGGGGTCGTCGGGGGGGTTGGGTGTGGGTGTCGGCGACGG
Organism: Microcoleus sp. LAD1_D5; assembly: GCF_036702115.1. Classification (NCBI taxonomy): domain Bacteria; kingdom Bacillati; phylum Cyanobacteriota; class Cyanophyceae; order Oscillatoriales; family Microcoleaceae; genus Microcoleus; species Microcoleus sp. LAD1_D5. Next base: position 1,502 of record NZ_JAUBSA010000108.1, read on the forward strand.
GCTTGGTTTATCGACAAAGTGGACTTGCCAGGGAGTTGGTCGATCGAGATCTACTACAATGCGATCGCCCGATTCTATTTCTGCTTGCCGAATTCCGGTAACACTTGCAGTTTGAGAAGTAATTTTTAAAATATTCCCATCAGCAGATATCTCCCAGCCCGCAAGTCTAGCAAAATCGGTAACATCTAAGTAACGATACGAGCCTGTTGCCCGCGCTGCTAAGCTTTGAGCGCCGATTAAAGATACGGAAAACCACTGCACTGGTTGTTTGGCACTGTCGGCGCTGCTGAGCAAATCCACTCCCGCACTTTGCATCAATCCAACATCAGCAATCCAAGTTCGGAAATTCGCAGAAGTGCTGTTTGTCGGCTGCTGAGTCCAAGCTAGGGGCAGAATGCGGCCGTTTAGAGAAACTTGGCGGCCTTGTCTAATTATCGAAGATGCCGGTACAGATTGAGCCAAAAGCCTAGAGTCCGACAGGGGTTTCAACCCCTGTCTCATAGTTAAAGTTTTCTCAAGAGAACTATCGCTCAATATTTCAGTCGGTTTCAACCGACTTTCGCTATCAGCCAGGGAATTCATTCCCTGGCGGGAGATCGAAGCATGAATCAGCCCAGCCCTCTCCCCCTGTTGTGCTCTTCCGGGTGGATTCCAGAGCAAAGACGGGGCGATCGCCAGTACGGGTAAAATCGAAACTGACAATATTGAACGCCAACAGGACAAATTACATTTCACAGCTTACAACTCACAATTTCATTCCTAAACGCATGGGTATCTAGAAACTCGGAATATCCGTATGTTTCTTCTTACTAAACGGCGCTAATGGCGCTAAAGCCGTACTACGAAATGCTCACCTCGGAATAGAAATCACAAACTCCGAACCCTGCCCAACAGAAGAATTCACGAGTAACGTACCTCCATGTTTTTCCACAACAATTTGGTGGGCGATCGACAATCCTAATCCGGTTCCTTGACCCACAGCCTTGGTTGTGAATAAGTGGTTAAAGATGTTTTCCTTGACTTGGGCCGACATCCCCACTCCATTATCCTTAATGCGAATCAAAACCTGATTTTTGGATTCGCTTAGAACAGTCTGAACCGTGATTTGATTAGGTAGGGCTTTAATTTCACTAAAACTCCGCCCCTTATTTGACTCTTCCAGAGCGTCAATGGCATTAGCCAGCACATTCATAAATACCTGGTTCAACTGTCCGGGAAAGCATTTCACTAGGGGCAAGTTACCATACTCTTTCACAACTTCAATCGCAGGGCGGAACTCGCTGGCTTTTAAACGGTGCTTGAGAATCAGCAGAGTGCTGTCGAGTCCATCATGAATATTGAAAGAAACTGGTCGATCGCTATCTGCCCTCGAAAACGTTCTCAGACTCGTACTGATATTGCGAATGCGCTCGACCCCCTCTTTCATCGAGCCAATCAATTTGGGCAAATCTTCTCGCAAATACTCCAAGTCCATATCCTTAATTTCTGTTTCAATTTCCCCTCCCGGATTAGGAAACTTTTCTTGATACAAATCAATCAAATTGAATAAATCCCCCACGTATTCTTGAGCTGGTTGCAAGTTGCCGGCGATAAAGCCTACGGGATTGTTAATTTCGTGGGCTACCCCTGCGACTAAATTTCCCAGAGCAGACATCTTCTCACCCTGCACCAATTGCAACTGCATCTGTTTAAGATCCTGGATAGAGTGCTCTAGTTTTTGACTGTAATCCTGAGATTGTTGATAAAGCTGTTGAGATTGCTGATACAAGCGCGCGTTTTCCAGCGAGATGGCAGCTTGGGAGCAGAGGATGTTGAGGAGGGCGACGCGATCGCCAGTGAATGCCCCTGTCGTCAGATTATTTTCCAAATACAGAATTGCCATCATTTTGCCTTGATGGATAATCGGAGTACAGAGGATGCTCTTAGGTTGGTGCTGCTTGATATAGGGGTCAGCAGTAAATATTAATTCAGTCTTGACATCATCGAAAACTAGGGTTTTATGGGTGCGTTTAACGTAATTAATCACAGTCTGGGGAATTGATTGGCTCTCCTCGATCCCAATAGTTTCTTGCAGAAGACAGCCTTGGCGATCGCTACAGTGGACAGCAATTTTCCAGTCGTCCTCTTCTTTCAAAATCAATACTCCTGTTTGAGCGCCTGCATTTTGAATCGCCACTTCCATCAGGGTAGTGAGCAATTGTTCAAGCTTTATTTCGCTAGACAGAGCTTGATAAGCTTTGATAACCGTGGGTAAATCTAGGACTGCGATGCTGGTACTCCCAGTAATTGTTTTGTGATTAGTAGAAATGAATGAAGTCTGATTGGAGGTAGTACCTTCCCCGAAGGAACGAGCTTTTTCCTGTTGTAAGATAGGGGCCAGAAGTTGGGGATAGCGTTGTTCTAGATCGTCGATTTTTGCTTTCGCTCCCCAACGAGCATAAGCATAGTAAGCATCTATTAGATATACCTGGCCCACTTTTTCTTTCCCCCATGCCAAGTAAAATTTAGCAGCCAATTCATTCGCCAGAGCTTCTTCGTTGAGATAATCGTTTTCTTTAGCAAGAAAAATGGCGCGATCGTAAGTCTCCATCGCCGACACATTTTCACCCAGCGCTCGGAACAGTTCGGCTTCCACTAGGGAAAATTTGTGCGAGAAATTCATGGGGGCGTGATGCGCCCATTTATGAAGGGTTTCTTGGTTGCTTTTCACTTTTTCCAGATGTTCTTGTTTCTCTTCGCAGGAACCCTCCTCCCTACAAACTCCCAGCCGTGCTAGAGAGTCATAAAAGTAGAACATCGGCACGTTGAGCATACCCGTCACCGCGTCTAAATACTGTTCGGCTTGCCGAGCATTTTCTAAAGCTTGCTCGGTTTCTCCAAACAGGTAACACACAAGCATTTTATGAAAGTAAAAATAGTGGAGTCCGTTGCGATCGTTTGCTTGGATGTGAAAGGGGAGCATTGTTTCTTCATTGTAGGCATCTCCCACAAATTGACATGGATTTTCCGATCGCCCGAGCAGATTTAATAAAGCCTGATGAACGATTTGAGTATAATTTAACGCTGCTTCTTGTTTGAATTGAACCAGCGCATGGCAGTAGGTCGCTACTTCCTCTTCTAGCCCCGCGATTTCTCGACCGATTAAATATGAATATTGAGAGATTTCTTTGGCTGAATATCCCAATTCAAGTTCTCCCGTTTCCAGTCCTATCGCGTAACCCTCTTTTAAAAGAGGGATAGTTTCTTTGACATGATGTTTACCATGTATGATGTGAACGCCGACTGTATAAAAGACTTTGGTTTTGAGGTAATTGGCATTAAATAGCTCCACAATATTTAACGCCAATTGCCCAAATTCACACCCTGTTTCAATGTCTTGAACTACACCGCTTAATACCAATCCATACAAGCCGTAAGCAAATGCTGATAAGGGAGCATTCCCATAACTAACCGATAAATTAACCATTTCCACAATAACCAACGGCAGGAGAAGTGGAGCCGTGATGTAGGCTGGAGAAACTAAAGCTGAGAGAATCCGCAAGGCTGCTTGCTTTTGGAGATTTTCCATTTCTGGCAAATCAATAAACTCCGCGATTTTTTTACCCGCAAAAAGTGACGCGGTTTGTTCTAGTCCCTGCTGAATATCTGCCGGAGTTGGATTTTCTGGGAAGCAGATTCCCAAGAGTTTGAGAACTGCTAACCCCATTTCAACGGCTTGTTTGGGTTTGACTTGCGCCGTACAGGCAGATAGCTCGATTTCATACACTTTCACCTTATCGAGCAGCGTTCTGGCATTGTGCAGGACTAAATCGGCTAATTCCTCCATGTCCTGAAAATCATAGCTCAGGTATGCAGTTTCTGCCCCTAATACGTGGAGATCGAGGGCTGTTTCATAGTGAGTTTGCCAGCTATGGGGAGCTAGGATTTGCCTGCCAAAACTTAAATATTTGCGTGCAGCAGCATAAGCAGTAGCAGTCTTCGCCTTGCGTCCCGCGATCAAATTCAACTCAGCCAGTTCGTAACGCTGGGTGGGTTCGGCAATTAAATCAACACCATAATTCAACTGGTTGACTATATTAAAAATTTGCTCTTCCCTTTCTGTTCTCGGAGTATTAATCAACAAAAGTTGACCAATATTGAGGTGAGTGGATTGTTTCTGGGATTCGGGAATCAAAACGTAAGCTGCTTGCTGTACGCGATCGTGCAGAAATTTGTAATAACACGAGTCGGGATTCTGGAACCACGAGTCAGAAGTATTGCTTTCTCCTTCTGAATTCTGATTTATGAATTCAAACTCCTCTGAAGTGAAAAATTTATAAACTTCAGTTAGTGGGAGAATCAACCCTGCTTGCAAAGCAGGCCACAAGTTGGCTGCCGTCTCTGACGAAGATTTTTCACAAACTACCGCCAGCGTTGCTAAATCGAATTCGTTGCCAATGCAGGCAGCTAACTTTAAAACTTCTTGCGTCTGGGATGGCAACTTTTGCAATTGAAGCGCCATGAACTCGACAACATCATCTGTTAGGGCTAAGGTTCGTACTGTGGCAATATCGCACTGCCAATACCGCGCCTCAAAATTAAAGGTAATTAACCCATCTTCATGCAAAGATTTGAGAAATTGCGTGCTAAAAAATGGATTGCCTTGAGTTTTTTGATCGACCAGTTCTGTTAAGGGCCGAGCCAACGCTCTAGAACAAACTAAAGTATCGGCAATCAAACAATTTAAATTGAAGCAATCGAGCGGCGCGAGGGTAATGGTGTTTACCGTAGCTCCCGTTTGTTGAATGTCGGATAATGTCAGCACCAAAGGGTGTACGGGACTGACTTCGTTATCTCGATACGCTCCAATTAATAAGAGATAGCGCCGATCGCGATCGCTCGTCAGAAGTTGAATCAAGTTCAATGAGGCTGAGTCCGCCCATTGCAAGTCGTCTAAGAAGATGACGAGGGGATGTTCTTGGGTGGTGAAAAGTTGAATGAACTTCTCTAATAACCGATTGAAGCGATTTTGGGCAGCACTGCCGATGAGTTCTGGTGCCGGTGGTTGCTCGCCGATAACCCGCTCTAGTTCGGGAATTACCTCAACGATTACCTGAGCATTCTCGCCCAATGCTGCCAGGATTTGAGTCTTCCACTGCTCAACTTTAGCATCTGTTTCGCTCAGCAATTGCTTCATTAAATCGCGAAAAGCTTGTACAAAAGCTGAGAAGGGTTGGCTGCGCCCAAATTGGTCGAATTTGCCTTTGATGAAGTAGCCTCTAGCTGCGACAATCGGTTTGTGAACTTCGTTGACTACGGCGGTTTTGCCAATGCCTGAGAAGCCAGCCACCAGCATCATTTCGGCGCTTCCTGCACTCACGCGATCGAAGGCTGCCAGTAGGGAGAATACTTCGTTCTCTCTACCATATAATTTTTCGGGAATGATGAAGCGATCGCACAAATCTCGCTGCCCTAGTTTAAAAGAGGCGATTTCTCCAGTTTTTTGCCACTGGTACAAACAAGTTTCCAAATCGTACTTGAGTCCGATCGCACTTTGATACCTATCTTCAGCATTCTTCGCCATCAGTTTGCTAACAATTTCCGACAGCACCAATGGAACGCTATTGTTGAGGTGATGAACTGGGATAGGCTGCTTGGCAAGGTGACAGTGTACTAACTCTATCGGATCGTCGCTTTGGAAAGGCAACTGTCTGGTGAGCAGTTCGTAGAATGTGACTCCCAGAGAGTAGAAATCCGTGCGGTAGTCAATGCCTCGGTTCATTCGCCCAGTTTGTTCTGGAGATATGTAAGGTAAAGTGCCTTCGAGGACGTTGGGATTTTGAATTTCTTGGGTTTGGCGCGGCAACAGGGAAGCGATGCTAAAGTCAATCAGCTTAACTTGTTTGCTGGCGGGGTTAATTAGAATGTTGGCAGGTTTGAGGTCTTTATGGATGACGTGGTGGCGATAAAGTCCGTCGAGCGAGTTAGCAATTTGAATGGCAATGGGAAGAAACTCGTTAATAGGCAAGCCTTTGAGGGGTTCGTTGCTCGCGAACACTAAACTAGCGAGGTAGCTACTTAAGGAAATTCCCCCAAAGTCTTCCATCACCAGAGCATAGTGGTTATTGTAAGTCTCCAGGCTGTATGCCTTGACAGTGCCGGGGATCTCTAAGTTTTTAGCAATGACGTACTGGTTGCGGAAATGAACCAGTTCGTTGAAGCGAGGAAAGTCATTTCGCAGCAGTTTAATCACGACTGGCTGCTGATCGTCCGAGCGAAGGCCACGATAAACTAGAGTTCGATTACCTGCGTATATTTGTTCGTTAATATGATATCCGAGAAAAATATTTGTTATACTAGCCATACTTACGTATTCCTACTGCTTCTGTCTAGCTGAAGCTTTTTAGAGTTACTATCCACTATTTTCGCTCTATCGGCCGTGCTATTGATTAACTATCTTTAGTTTAATCTACTTTGTAGCTTAAATTATGAAAAAGCTATTTTTCCAACAAAATTTAATATTTTATGTAAGAGATGTTGATACTATAGTTGAGACTAAGTAGAAAATGAAGGATGCTAACGCTGATTGAACGACAACGGTTCATTAAATAGGAATTTAAAAAGCTAATTAATAGGCGTGGCATCATTAAGGGTGGATTTTTGACACTCTGGACCCTAAAGAAACTGAGATTTTTGATTAAAAGAGGCGACTTGTTGATACAGGATTTCTCCAGCCTCAGTAGAGGTCATCTGTCCGCAAGCATTAGGGTGTCACCCCAAGTTCCCCTATGCCCTACGGTACGCATTTTATTCGGGAGGATATTTCTAGCTGCATGAGGAGGGCGATCGCAAACACACTGTCTCTCAAGCTTCATTAACAGCAATAAACTTTTGTTTGTGACCGTAATTTTTGAATTTTATTAAGCATTGAGCCGATTAATTACGCTTAGTTTATCATACCATATAATTATAAATTATGTGCAATTAATCTCAATATTTTACAACTATTCACTCTTGAGTGAATTCCCCCGTGTCCCTTGCAAGCCGGCTAAAGTCTCGCTCGTTTTCCGTTTACCGACCTTCTTTTATAAAAAATAGAAATGAAATGTCCCAAATGCAATCCACTTAAATCCGTAAAAACGGCAACCATTGAGCTAAATAAAATTACCCAGGTCAAGTTTGTGGGCGTCAGTCGATTTGAGATTTGAGATTTGAGAGTTACGGGAGAGATGAATCTGGAAGCTTTAACAAGAGTCTAAAATTTTTGCCTCTCCACGACTTTTGTCAGAAAGTCAAGCATCCGTTTTTGGGCGTGGTCAAAAAGGCGGCGCTGGCTCTACCAGATGCTCCTAATTTCTCAGAAATCGTTGAAATAACCTTCATTGATGAGTTACAAACGTTTGTGGGTAAAAAAATACAAATTAGAGTTATGCACAACAGTCAACCTTTTCCGGCTAGGCATCTTAGGCTGGGTTCTGGACGATCGCTGACAAGACTTGCGCGCAAACTCTGACTGTAATCGGTGAAATTTTATCAATTTTTTGATACACTTGATTTTCGCGGCTTGAGAGTTGACTGCACAATAAGACAGGTTTCACCAGTTGTGAACCGCGCTGCTACATTGCACCTACCGACTGAGCGGGCAGGTGGCTTTTGTGTCTGCGGGCGCTGACGAAAGCAACTCAACAGCGCAGCAAGCAAAATAACGCTAAAGTCAATATCTACCTGTGTTCGCTGCAAGGCTACCCTTGCGGACTAAGGAAAAACACACACAAAAAACTCGTGAAGCGCAGCTATCCCGTAGGGAATCGCCTGCAATGTATCTAGTTGCAGGGCGGCGATTCCCAAAAGAATACCGTGCTTTTTAACAGCAGGGTATTCTAGGAGACATCTCCGAGACGATGCGAGCGAGATAATTTAAAATCGGCAAACAGGGTTTCAGTGCTAAGTACAGGCCGCATAGACGTAAATTTTTAATCAAATCAGCTTCCAATGTGCTGTCTTAAAGTTTACTAGGCTCCCACCGCTCGGCAGCCTTCTCTCTCCGAGCTATAAAAACGCATCAACCACACAATCACGGAAATAACATTCAATCAACATGGGTAACACGATCGATCCAAACAGAAACGTGCATCAGACTCAGCGAGGAACTCCCTATGCCGGCCAAAGCTGGTTAGTGGAAGAAAGAGATGCCTGCGGTGTGGGTTTTATTGCCAACCAAAACGGTGCAGCTACTCACTCCTTAATTCAAAAAGCTCTGCCAGCCTTAACTTGTCTGGAACACCGCGGCGGTTGCAGCGCCGACTCGGATTCCGGCGACGGTGCAGGTTTAATGACCGCGATTCCTTGGGAATTGCTAGATACTTGGTTCGCCGAACAGGGAATTGTGCCTCCCGCACGAGAAAACTGCGGCGTGGGAATGCTGTTTCTGTCTCAAGATGAAAGTCAAGCCAAGATAGCGCGGCAGGTAGTTGAGGAAGTTCTGACCGATCGCGGGCTAACACTTTTGGGATGGCGCAAAGTTCCCATTGTACCATCGGTTTTGGGCGAGCAAGCGCTAGAAAATCAACCTAAAATCGAACAAGTAATAGTCAGTTCACCGCAACTAGCCGGAGACGAACTCGACAGACACCTATTTCTGGCGCGCCGCACGATCGGACACGCGCTGTCCAATCGCCCCAACTTCACTCGCCAAGACTTTTATACTTGCTCTTTTTCCTGCCGCACGATCGTCTATAAAGGCATGGTGCGATCGGCTGTACTAGCAGAATTTTACCCAGACCTGAAAAATCCCGCTTATAAAAGCTCCTTTGCCGTTTATCACCGGCGCTTCAGCACCAACACGATGCCCCGCTGGCACTTAGCCCAGCCCATGCGCTTGCTGGGACACAACGGGGAAATTAACACGCTGTTGGGCAATATTACCTGGATGAGGGCGCGACAAGCGAATTTAGCTCACCCGAATTGGACTCAAGCAGATATCAACACGTTCAACCCAATTGTCAATCCCGAAAGCAGCGATTCGGCAAACTTGGACAACGTGATGGAGTTGTTGGTACACTCCGGCCGCACCCCCCTGGAATCCCTGACAATTCTGGTGCCCGAAGCCTACAAAAATCAGCCGGATTTGGCTGACTATCCAGAAATTGTCGATTTTTACGAGTATTACAGCGGCATTCAAGAACCTTGGGACGGCCCCGCACTGCTGGTGTTCAGCGACGGCAAACAAGTAGGTGCTACGCTCGATCGCAACGGTTTGCGGCCGGCCCGCTACTGCATTACTAAAGACGGTTTGGTAATTGTGGCTTCCGAAGCCGGAGTTGTCGATATTCCCGAAGCAGATATTGTCGAAAAAGGTCGTTTGGGGCCAGGACAAATGATTGCAGTTGACCTGCAAACCAACGAAATTCTCAAAAATTGGCAACTCAAGCAGCGCATTGCTAAGCGGCACCCCTACGGCGAATGGCTGCAAAAACACCGCGAAACCTTGCAGCCGCAGCCTTTTGCCGAAACCGCAACCCTCGACTCGCAAACGCTGTTGGCCACCCAAACTGCTTTCGGCTACACAGCCGAAGATTTGGACATGGTGATCGTCGAGATGGCGAGTTCTGGGAAAGAACCGACTTTCTGCATGGGCGATGACGTTCCCTTAGCTGTGTTGTCAGAAAAGCCTCAGTTGCTGTACAACTATTTCAAACAGCGGTTCGCTCAAGTGACAAATCCGCCGATCGACCCCCTGCGCGAGGGGATGGTGATGTCGCTGACGATGAATGTGGGCCTGCGGGGCAATTTACTGCAAGCAGTGCCGGAAAATGCCAAGCGGCTGAAAATTGATTCTCCCGTACTCAACGACGCTGAACTGTCTTTCTTGAAAGATCAAAAGTCTTTCCCCGCAACCGAATTGTCAACACTTTACAAAATTGCTGCCGGGCCAGGAGGTTTGAAAAGCGCAGTCGAGCAACTTTGTCAAGAGGCGGCTCAAGCGGTGCGCGAGGGTTCGAGAATTCTGATTTTGAGCGATCGAGTCTCGAAGCAAGAAGGCGAATCTTCTGTTGGATTGAGTACAGAATGTACTTATATTCCGCCCTTCCTGGCAGTTGGTGCGGTTCACCACCACTTAATTAGCGTCGGCTTGCGGATGCAAACTTCGCTGGTTGTCGATACCGCCCAATGTTGGAGCACTCACCACTTCGCTTGTTTGATCGGTTACGGTGCGGTGGCTGTTTGCCCTTACCTGGCATTGGAAAGCGTGCGCGCCTGGTGGTATGACACCAAGACTCAAAATTTGATGCAGCACGGCAAAGTTGCCAATATTACCGCGTGTCAGGCTCAAGCTAGATACCGCACAGCGGTGGAAAATGGCTTGCTGAAGATTATGTCGAAAATGGGGATTTCGCTGCTGTCTAGCTATCAGGGGGCGCAAATCTTTGAGGCGATCGGCATTGGCGGTGATTTGCTCGATTTGGGTTTCAAAGGCACGGTTTCTCGCATCGGCGGTTTGAGTGTGGCGGAACTGGCTAACGAGGTAATGTCTTTCCACAGTCAGGCTTTCCCAGAATTGATTCTGAAAAAGCTGGAAAATTACGGCTTCGTGCAGTACCGCCGGGGCGGTGAATATCACATGAACAGCCCGGAAATGGCCAAGGCTTTGCACAAGGCTGTGACTACTTTTAAGGCTCAGACTAACGGTAACGGCAATGGGGCTGAACCAAAAATGACACCCATGGGTGTCAAAAATTCTGAAAGTGCCTACGATCACTACGAGGTTTACAAGCAACAGCTCGAAAATCGCCCGGTAACGGCTTTGCGGGATTTGCTGGATTTTGCGAGCGATCGTCCTCCCATTGCCATCGAAGATGTAGAATCTGTAGCAGATATTGTCAAACGCTTTGCCACGGGCGGTATGTCCCTCGGCGCTTTGTCCCCGGAAGCCCACGAAACTCTCGCGATTGCCATGAACCGCATCGGCGGCAAATCCAACTCCGGCGAAGGTGGCGAAGACCCGGTGCGCTACAAAGTGCTAAACGATGTGAGCGCGGCTGGTTTCTCACAAACGCTACCTCACTTGAAAGGTTTGCAAAACGGCGATACAGCTTCTTCATCCATCAAACAGGTAGCTTCTGGACGCTTCGGGGTGACTCCTGAGTATCTGATGAACGCCGAACAAATCGAAATTAAGATCGCACAAGGTGCGAAACCAGGTGAAGGCGGTCAATTGCCAGGGGCGAAAGTGAGCGAGTACATTGCTTATTTGCGCCGATCGAAACCGGGTGTCACGCTGATTTCGCCTCCTCCTCACCACGACATTTATTCGATCGAGGATTTGGCGCAGTTGATTTTTGACTTGCACCAAATCAATCCGAAAGCAGGAGTTTCGGTGAAGTTGGTGTCGGAAGTCGGCATCGGGACTGTAGCCGCCGGTGTCGCCAAGGCAAATGCTGATGTGATTCAAATTTCCGGCCACGACGGCGGCACCGGTGCTTCGCCACTGAGTTCGATTAAGCACGCAGGTTCTCCGTGGGAACTCGGATTGACAGAAGTTCACCGAGTGCTGATGGAAAATAAATTGCGCGATCGAGTTTTGCTCCGCGTTGACGGTGGCTTTAAAAGCGGCTGGGACGTGATTGTAGGCGCTTTGATGGGCGGCGAAGAGTACGGTTTCGGCACGGTGGCAATGATTGCAGAAGGCTGCATTATGGCTCGCGTTTGCCACATGAATAGTTGTCCGGTGGGCGTGACAACTCAACAAGAACACTTGCGGAAACGGTTTCCTGGTACGCCGGAACACGTTGTTAATTTCTTCTATTTCGTAGCACAAGAAGTGCGGAGTTTACTGGCGAAATTGGGTTATAAGTCGATCGCAGATATCATCGGCCGCGCGGATTTGCTGAAAATGCGCGATGGGGTGAAACTAACTAAAACTCAAGCGATTAATTTGGATTGTTTGACCAAGTTACCGGATACTAAGAGCGATCGATCTTTCTTGATCCACGGCGACGTACACACCAACGGGCCAGTGTTAGACGATGATTTGCTCGCGGATGCGGAGATTCAAAGTGCGATCGCCAATCACGGCACTGTTAGCAAGAGTGTAAAATTGGTGAATACCGATCGCACTGTAGGCGCAAGAATCAGTGGTGCGATCGCACAGCAACACGGCAACACCGGCTTTAGCGGTCAAATCACCCTCAATTGCACTGGTAGCGCGGGCCAAAGCTTCGGCGCGTTCAATTTGCCGGGGATGACGCTAGTGCTGTCAGGCCAAGCCAATGACTACGTGGGTAAAGGAATGCACGGTGGCGAAATCGCGATCGCACCGCCGGCTGGTGCGACTTATGATGCTTCTGAAAATGCGATCGTCGGCAACACTTGTTTGTACGGTGCGACGGGGGGAACTCTGTTGGCTGCGGGTAAAGCTGGCGAACGGTTTGCGGTGCGTAACTCGATGGCGAAAGCTGTGATTGAAGGTGCGGGCGATCACTGCTGCGAGTACATGACTGGCGGCGTGATTGTCGTGTTAGGAAAAGTCGGCCGCAACGTCGGGGCTGGAATGACTGGCGGCTTGGCTTATTTCCTCGATGAAGATGGGAGTTTTCCGGCTCATGTCAACGGGGAGATTGTGAAGATGCAGCGCGTTTGTACGGCGGCTGGGGAGGCGCAATTGAAGGAGTTGATTGAGGCTCAGTGCGATCGAACTGGCAGCAAGAAAGCTGAGAAGATTTTAGCAAATTGGTCGGAATATTTGCCTAAGTTCTGGCAAGTTGTGCCGCCGAGTGAAGCGAATTCGCCGGAGGCTTCGGAACAAAAGATTGCTGTGGAAGTGTAATTTTGTAGCTGGTTAAATAGATGAGGGGCGACGGGAGTTGCCCCTTTTTTAATCTACTCAAGTTACACTAGGGTGTAATCTTTAACTGCCTCGCTCTGAAGGAATTCTTGATAAGCCGATTCATCTCCAAAAGAGTCGATCGAAACCTGAGCTTTTGGCATTGGTATCAGCGGAGTTTCGACGGGGACATATTTGCAGTATCCAACTACAATCGCCTCAAACTCGTTATTAGGTATTGCCGTTGGGTACTCTTCCACCCTCACCACTTCCCAGTCTCCAGTGCGGTAGTGGGTGCTAGAACCGGAACCGTCAGCGCTGTGAAACTCCAGCAATCTGTACCCGGGTGCGGGGATAGGTGCGTTGGATGAGTCAAAATACTCTGCAAGGATATCAGTGTATGCCCCTGTGTGGGCTAACAACCTATTATCTGCCCCTTCATCTTCAGTCCATTCGGCACGAAAAATCATGTATTTTCTACCCATTAGTTAATCCTCCTCGCTTTCTTCCAGGTAATCGGGGAATTCGGTTTTGCCATTGAAAACGCAATTCCACTTGAGAACATGATTGTTTTGGTTGCGCTCAATCCGTAACAACTTCCAACCATATTTTTTTTCCATTGCTGTACATCGCCAGCGATCGGTAACGGAATGGTTAGAGGTGACTTGGTGCGACTCGTTTAACCTAAAATAAGGGTTTTAAACCCTTATGGGACGGTTAGCCTAGCCGATTAACTCGGTT